>NZ_JACVVH010000140.1:0-216 GCF_016647865.1 Pseudomonas sp. S60
AGCGTTTATTTTGAAGTTTTTTGCGAGAAACTCGTTTAGCTTCAAACACTTAACTCGCTACAATCTCTCGTAGCGGGAGGCGAATACTACAGCATCTGAAAATGCTGTCAACCCCCTTCCTCTGCAACCTTTCGGCTTGCCAGGACGAAGCATGAGCTTCTACTTAAAGACAAAACCCCTACCTGCATGCGCAGATAGGGGTTTTGCGAAATGAAT
>NZ_JACVVH010000141.1:0-214 GCF_016647865.1 Pseudomonas sp. S60
GAGCGAGCGCAGCTCGCGATGCGCCGCGCGGGCGGCGCTCGATCTCACGGGCGAAAAAACCCTCAAGGCGGGCACCTGTAAGCCCCCCACCCGTCTACCCGCAAACCGGTCGGCGTGGTGGCCGAGGCAGATCGTGTGATGGCAACCACAGGCATGACGTGGTGGTTGTGGTGGCGCGCAGATCGAGCGCCGCCCGCGCGGCGCATCGCGAGCT
>NZ_JACVVH010000142.1:0-208 GCF_016647865.1 Pseudomonas sp. S60
GCTCGCGATGCGCCGCGCGGGCGGCGCTCGATCTCCCAGGCGCCGCACCTGGAAAGGCGAACACCTCCCAGCCCAACCGCATTTTGCCGGTGAAGGGTCCCGGGCTGAGGTTGCATCAGAGCTGCCAGGTGTTCGCCGCAACATGATCTGCGCCTACGAGACCGAGCGCCGCCCGCGCGGCGCATCGCGAGCTTTGCTCGCTCCTACG
>NZ_JACVVH010000143.1:0-202 GCF_016647865.1 Pseudomonas sp. S60
GGCGTAGGCCACCGTGCCGTCGTCCAGCGTCACGGCGATGCGCGGGGTGCCGTTGCCGGTATCCAGTTGCACCGCCTCGCTCAGGGTGACGATGAAGTCCAGGTTCTGCCCGGCCACGTAGCTGCCGTTTGCCGGCACGCCCACGCGGGTCACGCTCGGGACATCGCGGTCGATGCTGTAGCTGTCGCCCACCCGCCCGGCC
>NZ_JACVVH010000144.1:0-201 GCF_016647865.1 Pseudomonas sp. S60
GACCGCTCGGTTCGTAGCCGAGTACTCTATCCAGCTGAGCTATGAGTCCGTCGTTGGTAGTTTTAGACCAGATTACCACTGGTTGATTTGAAGCAGCCTTGCAAACAAAGCCACTTCAAAAGTGGCGGACTCAGCAGGATTCGAACCTGCGACCGCTCGGTTCGTAGCCGAGTACTCTATCCAGCTGAGCTATGAGTCCGT
>NZ_JACVVH010000145.1:0-200 GCF_016647865.1 Pseudomonas sp. S60
CCCGCCGTAAGGGCGGAAGGGTGATTAAGCGCCACTTGCGTAAAAGAATGTTTGCTCGGTGTGTCCGTCCACGCTCTTGAAGCTTGAAGTTGTTTGCTGTTTGTAGGTTTTCATGGCAAGCATAGTCCATATGCGATGTTGACGCTTATTCACCTTTTCGCCTTTACGGCGAGTCACTTTTTGTCAAACGCGACAAAAAG
>NZ_JACVVH010000014.1:0-112360 GCF_016647865.1 Pseudomonas sp. S60
CTTTTTGTCGCGTTTGACAAAAAGTGACTCGCCGTAAGGGCGAAAAGGTGATTAAGCGTCTCCATCGTAAATGGACTAAGCCCACTCTCAATACCCACGCAAAACTTCAAGCTTCAAGCCTATCCAGAATGTGCTCATATACCGAGCAAACACTCTCAATAGATAAACAAACGTCCAATTCGAACACTAGAATTCGGCAAGGCGCCATACCTCATAAGCCGGCGTCTCATAAGGATGGCTCCCCTTGAGCGCAGCGACGACCTGAGCAATCAGGCCGTCAGCAACCACAAGCTCCACCTTCCACTCCTCCACCACCTCGACCTGGCCAGCCTGCCCGAGGTACGGCTGGCTGCCGTCCAACGGGCGAAACTGCCCCTGGCCCAAGGCCTGCCAAGCGCAGTGGTCATACCCACCGATGCGCCCGCCACCAGCGGCGAACACAGCAGCCTTTACCACCTCCACATGGCTGGCAGGGACAAAGAAGGCGAGCTTATACACGCCTTAGTTCACCCACACCCGAGCATTGCGGAACATGCGCATAAGTGCCGCGTCTTCCTGCCACTCATCCGGGCGCCAGGAGTTCTGCACGGCACGGAACATACGCTCCGGGTGCGGCATCATGATGGTTACACGGCCATCGCGGCTGGTGAGACCAGTGATACCGCGCGGCGAGCCGTTCGGGTTGGCCGGGTAGGCTTCGGTGATCTTGCCGTGGTTGTCGACGTAGCGCATTGCCACGCAACCGGAAACATCCGCTTCCACCAATGCCTCTTCGCTGGCGAACTCGGCATGGCCTTCACCGTGGGCGATGGCAATTGGCATGCGCGAACCGGCCATACCCTGCAAGAAGATCGAGTTGGACTTCTGCACCTCGACCATGGCCACCCGCGCCTCGAACTGTTCGGACCGGTTGCGCACGAAGTGCGGCCAGTACTCGGTGCCCGGGATCAGCTCGTGCAGGTTGGACATCATCTGGCAACCGTTGCACACGCCCAGGGCGAAGCTGTCGCTGCGCTCGAAGAAGGCCTGGAAAGCATCGCGGGCGCGGCTGTTGAACAGCGCCGACTTGGCCCAGCCCTCACCTGCACCCAGCACGTCACCGTAGGAGAAACCACCGCAGGCGACCAGGCCCTTGAAGGCCTCGAAGTCGACACGACCCGCCAGGATATCGCTCATGTGTACGTCGATGGCGGCGAAGCCTGCGCGGTCGAAGGCGGCAGCCATCTCGACCTGGCCGTTGACGCCCTGCTCACGCAGGATGGCCACCTGTGGGCGAATGCCTTTCTTGATGTAGGGGGCAGCCACGTCATCGTTGACGTCGAAGCCCAGCTTCACCGACAGGCCAGGGTTGTCTTCTTCCAGCAGCAGGTCGAATTCCTGATCGGCGCAATCGGCGTTGTCGCGCAGGCGCTGCACCTGGTAGCTGGTTTCGGCCCACTGACGCTGCAGCATGCGGCGGTCGTCGTCGAACAGCACTTCACCGTTCAGGCTGATGGACACCTCGGCGTTGTTGACCGGCTTGCCGATCACGGCCACGCACTGCTCGCCCAGGCCGGCGGCGCTGAACTGGGCCAGAACGTCCGGGGTGGCATCCTGGCGAACCTGGATCACCGCGCCCAGCTCTTCGTTGAAGAGGATGGCGGCCACATCGGCCTTGCTGTCGGTCAGCGGATCGAGTTGCAAGTCCAGGCCACAGTGGCCGGCAAAGGCCATTTCCAACACGGTGGTCATCAGGCCGCCATCGGAGCGGTCGTGGTAGGCCAGCAGGTGGCCGTCTTCGTTCAGGCCCTGGATCACCGCGAAGAACGCCTTGAGGTCTTCGGCGTCGTCGACGTCGGGTGCCTGGGCTGCGATCTTGCCGTAGGTCTGGGCCAGGATCGAGGCGCCCATGCGGTTCTTGCCACGGCCCAGGTCGACCAGAATCAGGTCGGTCTCGCCCTTGTCCATACGCAGTTGCGGGGTGAGGGTCTTGCGGATGTCGGTGACCGGAGCGAAGCCGGTGATGATCAGCGACAGCGGCGAGGTAACGCTTTTCTCGACGCCCTCTTCGCTCCACTTGGTCTTCATCGACATCGAGTCTTTACCGACCGGGATGGTGATGCCCAGTTCCGGGCACAGCTCCATGCCGACGGCCTTGACGGTGTCGTACAGGCGGGCATCCTCACCCGGGTGGCCCGCAGCGGACATCCAGTTGGCCGACAGCTTGATGTCGGACAGCTTGTCGATGCGCGAGGCGGCCAGGTTGGTCAGGGTCTCGCCAATGGCCATGCGACCGGACGCCGGGGCATCCAGCAGGGCCAGCGGGGTGCGCTCGCCCATGGCCATGGCCTCACCGGTGTAGACGTCGAAGCTGGTGGCGGTCACTGCGCAGTCAGCCACCGGCACCTGCCAGGGGCCGACCATCTGGTCGCGGGCGACCAGGCCGGTGATGGTGCGGTCACCGATGGTGATCAGGAAGCTCTTGCTGGCCACGGCCGGGTGGTTGAGCACGCGCTGAACGGCGCTGTCCAGGTCCAGCTCGCTCGGGTCGAAGTCATCGCCCAGCTCGGCTTCGCGGGTGACCGAACGGTGCATGCGCGGCGGCTTGCCCAGCAATACGTCCAGCGGCATGTCCACCGGGGTATTGCTGAAGTGGCTGTCGCTTACGGTCAGGTGTGGTTCCTCAGTCGCTTCACCGACCACCGCGAACGGGCAACGCTCGCGCTCGCAAATGGCCTGGAACCGCTCGAAGTCGCCAGCGCTGACGGCAAGCACGTAACGCTCCTGCGATTCGTTGCTCCAGATTTCGTGCGGGGCCATGCCCGGCTCGTCGTTGGGCACGTTACGCAGTTCGAAGCGGCCACCGCGGCCACCGTCGTTGACCAGCTCGGGGAAGGCGTTGGAGATGCCACCCGCGCCTACGTCGTGAATAAAGGCGATGGGGTTGCTGTCGCCCAGCTGCCAGCAGCGGTCGATGACCTCCTGGCAGCGGCGCTCCATTTCCGGGTTCTCGCGCTGTACCGAGGCGAAGTCCAGGTCAGCCGAGCTGGCACCGGTAGCCACGGACGAAGCAGCCCCGCCGCCCAGGCCGATGAGCATGGCTGGGCCGCCGAGCACAATCAGCTTGGCGCCAACGGTGATTTCGCCCTTCTGCACATGGTCTTCACGGATGTTGCCCATGCCGCCTGCGAGCATGATCGGCTTGTGGTAGCCGCGCACCTCTTCACCGTGGGGGGTGTTGATGGCTTGCTCGAAGGTACGGAAGTAACCGGTCAGGGCCGGGCGGCCGAATTCGTTGTTGAACGCAGCGCCGCCCAGCGGGCCTTCGATCATGATGTCGAGGGCGTCGACGATGCGCTCGGGTTTGCCATAGGCCTGCTCCCATGGCTGCTCGAAGCCGGGGATGCGCAGGTTGGACACGGTGAAGCCGGTGAGGCCAGCCTTGGGCTTGGCACCACGGCCGGTGGCACCTTCGTCGCGGATTTCACCGCCGGAACCTGTCGAGGCACCCGAGAACGGGGCGATGGCGGTCGGGTGGTTGTGGGTTTCCACCTTCATCAGGATGTGCACCGGCTCCTGCACCGCACCGTACTGGCGGGTTTCAGGGTTGGGGAAGAAACGCCCGGCGACGTTACCGACGATGACCGAGGCGTTGTCCTTGTAGGCCGACAGCACGCCCTCGCTGTGCATCTGGTAGGTGTTCTTGATCATGCCGAACAGGCTTTTTTCCTGGGCCTGGCCGTCGATGTCCCAACTGGCGTTGAAGATCTTGTGGCGGCAGTGCTCGGAGTTGGCCTGGGCGAACATCATCAGTTCGATGTCGTTCGGGTTGCGCTTGAGGCCCTGGAACGCATTGACCAGGTAGTCGATCTCGTCTTCGGCCAAGGCCAGGCCCAGGTCGATGTTGGCCTTGGCCAGCGCATCACGGCCACCGGCCAGGATGTCTACCGAGGTCATCGGCTTGGGCTGGGCATGGCTGAACATGTCGGCGGCCTGCTCCAGCTGGCCGAGCACGCGCTGGGTCATGCGGTCGTGCAACTCGGCAGCGACGCGGCTGGCGTCGGCCTCGCTGAGGTTGCCGGCAACGTAATAGGCGATGCCGCGCTCCAGGCGCTGGATCGACTGCAGGCCGCAGTTATGGGCGATGTCGCTGGCCTTGCTCGCCCAGGGCGAGATGGTGCCCAGGCGCGGCACGACCAGGAACAGACGACCGGTGGGTTCCTGTACCGGTACGCTGGGGCCGTACTTGAGCAGACGGCCCAGCACCTGCTGCTGGTCAGCGGTCAGCTCGCCGTCGACATCGGCGAAATGGGCGAATTCGGCATACAAACCAGTAACAGCGGGGACTTTCTGGCTCAGTTGCTCGAGTAATTTACCGTGGCGAAAGGCAGAAAGGGCAGGAGCGCCGCGCAGGATCAACATCGTCGGGACAGCCTCAGAAGGGGTGTACTTGGAGGCCGTGCATTCTAGCCTAATTCGATGGCTTCGGCACCCGCTCTGCGCCACGCCTGCCAAGCGGCCGAACCGGACTTTCGGGTCAGAAAAGCAGCGGTAAGCTGCAAGCGTCAAGCTGCAAGAAAGAGCGAACCGTGCCGCATCCGCTTTTTCTTGCAGCTTGCAGCTTGCAGCTTGCAGCTTGCAGCTTGCAGCTTGCAGCTTGCCGCTTGCCGCTTGCCGCTTGCCGCTCAAAAGCCGCTATCAGACTCCCTGGTAGTTGTCGAGATATGGCGCAGCCAGTCCTTTGCGTATACTGCAACCTATGTTCGCCCACACTGCTTTGCGCCAGCGTTGCGCCAAATGGCTTTTCGCAACCGGTCTCTTTCTGCTGCTCGGTGCCTGCGTTGAAAAACCCAGCACCCTTGAGCGCGTGAAGGAGGACGGCGTGCTGCGCGTGGTCACCCGCAACAGCCCGGCCACCTACTTCCAGGATCGCAACGGCGAAACCGGCTTCGAGTACGAGCTGGTCAAGCATTTCGCCGACGATCTGGGCGTGAAGCTGGAAATCGAAACCGCAGACAACCTCGACGAACTGTTCGACGACCTGGGCAAACCGTCCGGGCCAGTCCTGGCGGCGGCGGGGCTGGTCACCAGCGAGCGGCGCAAGGCCCAGGCCCGGTTCTCCCACCCCTACCTCGAGGTGACCCCCCAGGTCATCTACCGCAACGGCCGCCCACGCCCTACCGATGCCCAGGGCCTGGTCGGCAAGAAGATCCTGGTGCTCAAGGGCAGCAGCCATGCCGACCAGCTGGCCGAATTGAAAAAGCAGTACCCCGGCCTGCAATACGAGGAATCCGATGCCGTCGAGGTAGTCGACCTGCTGCGCATGGTGGACGAAGGCCAGATCGACCTGACCCTGGTGGACTCCAACGAACTGGCCATGAACCAGGTGTACTTCCCCAATGTACGCGTGGCCTTCGACCTGGGCGACACCCGCGACCAGCGTTGGGCCGTGGCACCTGGCGAAGACAACAGCCTGCTCAACGAGGTGAATGCATTCCTCGACAAAGCGCAGAAGAACGGCACCCTGCAGCGCCTGAAAGACCGCTACTACGGGCACGTCGACGTGCTGGGCTATGTGGGCGCCTACACCTTCGCCCAGCACCTGCAGCAGCGCCTGCCCAAGTACGAAAAACACTTCAAAAGCTACGCCAAGGTCGAGCAGGTGGACTGGCGCCTGCTGGCAGCCATTGGCTACCAGGAATCCATGTGGCAGCCGGAAGTCACCTCCAAGACCGGCGTGCGCGGCCTGATGATGCTGACCCAGCGCACGGCCCAGGCCATGGGTGTGTCCAACCGCCTGGACCCCAGGCAGAGCATCCAGGGCGGCGCCAAGTACTTCATGAAGATCAAGGCCGAGCTGGACGACAGCATTCAGGAACCGGACCGCACCTGGTTCGCGCTGGCAGCCTACAACGTGGGCACCGGGCACCTTGAAGATGCACGCACCCTGGCCAAGCGTGAAAAGCTCAACCCCAATAAATGGCTGGATGTGAAAAAGATGCTGCCACGGCTCTCGCAGAAGCAGTGGTACCGCCAGACCAAATACGGGTACGCCCGCGGCGGCGAGCCGGTGCACTTCGTCGCCAACATTCGGCGGTACTACGACATCCTGACCTGGGTGACCCAGCCTCAGCTGGAAGGCCAGGTGGCCGAGGGCAACCTGCATGTCCCCGGCGTGAACAAGGACAAGCCCGCGGAGCAGTCACCGCCGATGTAAGCTCGCGGGCCCTGTCGCCTGCAAGCCACCGCACAAGGCTCATGGATTTAGCAGGGCCCTGTGGAAGCAACTGTCTTCCACAAGATCTCAAAGCTCGCGCAATCACTGTGGGAGCGGGTTTACCCGCGAACACCGGCGAAGCCGGTGCCATGCACCGCGCTGCCTGCTTCGCGGGTAAACCCGCTCCCACAGGTGGCGTGGCGTGCTTGAGAGATCGGTGGCTTGCCGAGATCAGGGCCGCAGCCGCTCAGCTCTTGGCGCGGCGAGCTTTGAAGAACTCGCTCAAGATCTGCCCGCATTCCTCGGCCAGTATCCCACCCTCGAACATCACGCGATGGTTGAGAAAGCCTTGGTTGAAGAACTGGCCCTGGCTTTGCACGATACCCGCCTTTGGCTCCAGCGCCCCGTATACCACCCGCGCCACCCGCGAATGCACAATCAGCCCCGCACACATGCTGCAGGGCTCAAGCGTCACGTAAAGCGTGCTGCCCGGCAGGCGGTAATTGCTGACCGCGTGCGCGGCAGCACGGATGGCAACCATTTCGGCGTGCGCGCTGGGGTCGCTGTCGGTGATTGGCCGGTTAAAACCTTGGCCAATCACCTGGCCATGTTGCACCAGCACCGCTCCCACCGGCACCTCACCCAGTTGCGCACCCTCGGCGGCCAGGGCCAGGGCCATGCGCATGAAGTCCTGGTCGCGGCTGCGGTCGATGATCTGCGGGCGCATCAAACCACCGCGATCGCGGCCATCAGGCCGGTTTCCATGTGGTCGATGACATGGCAGTGGAACATCCACGTGCCAGGGTTATCGGCCACCAGCGCCACCTGAGCACGCTCGTTGCGGCCCAGCAGGTAGGTGTCGGTAAACCAGGGCTCCTTGATGTCGTGGCGATTCGACCCGATCACCTTGAAGCTCATGCCATGCAGGTGGATGGGGTGCTGGTACTGGGTCATGTTCTTCAGCTCGAAGATGTAGCTCTTGCCCTGTTTGAGCGTAGCGATCGGGCGGTCGGCGCAGGTCTTGTCGGTGATATCCCAGGCCTGGCCGTTGATCTGCCAAAGGCTGGGGGGCTTGCCCTGGTCGGTGCCTACCGACACCTTGCCCGCCCATTCGAAATTGAAGTTCAGCTTTTCGGCATTCTCCAGGTCCGGCTCGGCGATCGGGTTGGCGGGCAATGCCGCCGGCCAGTCACCGGGGGTGTCGTTGCTGGCCACCGAACGCAGGGTACCCAAACGTACAAAACCGTCGCGCAGCGAGATCTCTTCACCCGCCTGTGGGATGCGAATGGCCAGGCAGATGCGCATGCCCGGGCCCAGCCAGTACTCATCCTCCAGCGGCCGCGGAGTAATGGGGTTGCCATCCAGCGCATATACCCGTGCCTCGCAGTTGCCCTTGAGGTTGAGCCGGTAGGTCCAGGTGTTGTCCAGGTTCAGCAGCCGCACCCGCACCACTTGCCCGGCCGGCAACTCGGTGACGGCATCGGCCTGGCCATTGATGGTGATCAGCCGCCCGGCGGTGCCGTTGCGCGCAGCTTCGCGTGGGACGCTGAAGGGCATCCAGGCGCCCTGCTCGTCCACATGCCAGGTTTTCAGGCTGAGGGTGCGCTCGTGCTGGAAGCCCGTGGGCTCGCGCTCCTCGACAATCAGCGGCCCAACCAGGCCACGGCCAAGCTCTTCGGAGCTGCTGACGTGAGGGTGGTACCAATAGCTGCCGGCGTCTGGCACGCGGAACTTGTAGTCGAAATACTCCCCCGGTTTGACCGGCAACTGCGATACGTAGGGCACGCCGTCCATTTCCAGCGGCAGGCGAATGCCATGCCAGTGGATGGTGGTTTCGATCGGCAGGTGGTTGATGAAGCGTACCCGCAGCCAGGTGCCCTGACGCACCCGCAATTCGGTACCCGGGGCGCTGGGGCCAAAGGCCCAGGCCTCGGTCTTGTGCCCGGCCACCAGCTCTACCTCCAGCGGCGCCGCAATCAGCTCGTAGTCGTGGCCCGCGTTATCGTCCTCGACCTTGCCCAGCCAGTACCGTGCAGCGCCACCGGCGCCCAGGCCAACCACAACCAGGCCGGTCAGGCCTTTGAGCATTTGTCGACGGGTGAAGGACATGCAGCGGGAACCTCGTGTTAGGCGCTATCAAGCTGCCAGCATGGCTGACGATCAAGGGCGAATACGATACACCTGCATTTGCGAAAGATTAAGTGAAGTGTTGCCGCAGCGCCCACCGCGTCCCGCAAAGCGGGTTGCAATACGGAAAATGCCGCGCCAAATTCCCATTTACACCTTATTCAACAGCCCGAAGCACGGTCTCGCAGGGCACACGCCGTTGCCCATTCGTGGCGCAGCAAGGCGTACTGCTGGGTGTTTTCGTAGATCGGCAGCCCGTCCTGGTCGTTCTTGAACGTCACGAACTCTTTGAAGACGCCTTCGCGGCGCATGCCGAGCTTCTCGCACAGCCGCTCGGATGACTTGTTAGTGTCTTCCACGTAGGCGTACAGCCGGCGCGCCGCGCGCTGCTCGAACAGGTGGGCGAACAACTGGGCAGCGGCCTCATGGGCATAGCCTTGGCCGCCGAAGGCTGGGTTGAAGTTCCAGCCCACCGAGAACGTATCGTCCTCGGCTTCAGCGAACAGATCGCCAATCAGCTTGCCGGAGGTACGCAAGCATACCGCCAGGTACTTGCTGCCGGATGCCCGGTCCAGCGCTTCGCACTCGGCCGCCTGCACGTTCGCGAGGGCGAGCGACAGGAAGCAGCTGGAGACGGGTTGGTGCAGATACTCGAAAAGATCAGCCGCATCCTCCTTGGCGAATGGCCTCAAGATCAGCCGCTCGGTTGCAATGACTTCCATCTAGGTCTCCTGGCGCTCAACGGCGCACTGGGTAAGCTCACGATTATATTGACATGCGCCGCGTATGCAAATTAACGTACGCGGCGTATGCGATTTGTTCAGGACAGCCCATGACCCAGCCACAACGGCGCACCCGCTCCAGCATGATCGAGGAAACCCGTGCCAAGCTGGTGGCGATCGCGCGGCAGGTGTTTGCCACCCAAGGTTTCGCCAATACCTCAATGGACGACTTCACGGCGCAGGTGTGCCTGACCCGTGGGGCGCTGTACCACCATTTCGGCAACAAAGAGGGGCTGCTGATCGCGGTCATCGAGCAAATCGAGGCGGAAGTGGGCGAACGCCTGCAAGCTGTCTCCGACGCGGCCCCTACGCCCTGGGAGGGTTTCCGCCGCCGCTGCCGCACGTACCTGGAGCTGGCGCTGGAGCCGGAAATACGCCGGATCATCCTGCAAGATGCCCGCGCGGTGTTTGGCGATGTGCCCCCCGCTGCGCGTTCGGTCGGCGTTGCTGCTTTGCAGCAGGCGCTGGACGGGCTGGTCGCCGAGGGCAGCGTGGCGCCACTGCACACCGGGGTGACTGCGCGGATGATCTATGGCGCGGTCACCGAAGCGTCATTCTGGATCGCCGAGCCGGACGCCGAAATCGAAACACGCCTGGGCGAGGCCCTCGACAGCCTGGATCGCCTGTTGGGCAACCTGCTTACCCGCTGACGCCACCCTGCCAGGAGAAACACAATGCAATGGCGCAACACCGCCACACGTTTTGGCGCCCTCGCCAAGTTCTTCCACTGGACCACCGCCGCCGCGTTCATCGCCGCCTACATCGTGGTCTATTACGTCATCTGGTTCATGGACGACACCTCGCCAGAGTCCTGGCCCGTGCTGAACGTGCATTGGGCGCTGGGTTTGCTGGTGGGCTTCCTGGTGCTGCCGCGGCTGCTGTGGCGCCTGCTGCAGGTACAGCCACACAGCCCGCCTGGCTCGAAGCTCGAGCACCGGCTGGCGCAGGTAGCCCATTGGGGGCTTTACGGGTTGCTGATCGTCATGCCGCTGACCGGCTACCTGGGTACGGGGGCGCCTACGGACTACGGCGTGTTCAGCGTGACAGGCTTCAACGAGACAGCCGCGTTTGCGTGGATCAGTGCCACGTATGGGGTGAGCTATGAAGCGTTCGAAGTCCCCATCGACGATATTCACCATTTCATCGGCAAATGGGTGGCGTGGGGGGTGGTCGGGCTGCACGTAGTGGCGGCAGTGTTCCACCATCGGGTACGGCGTGACGATGTACTGGTGCGTATGCTGCCGGGTCACTGAGCCGCAAGGGGTACAGGGGTTGCCTCTTCGCGAGCAGGATGCAGGCTTTCGAAGCAGGCATTACCCCTGCAAAGCTGTCTTATTTCTTGGCAGCGAGGTAATCGGTGAGGAAGGCTTCGGCATTACCCTGCTGTGACAGGCCTTCTGAATAGCCCACCGGGCGCGGCTGCGCTTCGCCGGGCAGGTACAGCTCGCCGCCCCACGTGCCCTGCACGATCAGCGCGACGAATTTCTTGCCGTCAACGGTGGTCCAGTAGCGCGTGTCCTTGCTGGTCTTTTCAACGTGCATTTTCTGAATGCGCATATCCCAGTCGTGGTCGATGCCCTCGACCTGCACCAGCGCCTCGTTGGCGGCGCGGTCGCCAATACGCAGCGTCCATACCTTGGCACCTTCAGTGCCCAGGTAAGCGACAACATGCTTTGCCACTTCAGGGCGCTCCTCGGCCTGAGCCTGGCCGAACCACAAGCTGAAGCAAGCAGCCAGCAAAGCTGGCCATTTAAGATAACCGGTCATGATTTTGTTTCCTGATCTGCAACAAACGCGTATTGAAAGCCTCAATATGCACGCTGCCAAGTCACCTGCCCGACCCTCACAACAATCAGCCGGCTGATCACAACGGCCATTGCCGAAAATGCGCGCGCGGTCCCACTTCTGCCCTACGCAACCCTGACGAGAACCACTGCCCCCATGCAATCGCTGACCCCTTACCTGGACACCACCTTCAGTTTCGACAGCCCCGGCTCGCTGGCCCAGGCTGGCGTGCTGGATACGCGTGCAGCGCAGGTAATGGGCAGCGCCACAGGGCACTATCGGGCGCAGACGGTGCGGGAGGGTTTGCAGTACTTCGATTGCCATCTGCATTTTGCAGAACCGCTGCGCATCGACAAGGTGCTACCTGAAAGCCTGTGCATCGTGCAGGTGTTCGACGGGATATGGCAGCACAAGGTAGATGGCACGCTGAACCAGTACGATGCCGGCCGTTTGCATGTGCTGGGCTTGAGCGAAAGCCTGGAAGCTCAAGACCAGTTGCCGGTCCACAGCCATGCGCGCATGGCGGGTGTGCGTATTGCCGGCGATGCGCTGCGCGAGCTGGCCCAGGACGATGTGCAGTTCAAGCCGCTGCTGGCGCTGATGGGCAACGGCATGCAGTTCAACCAACTGCCCCAAAGCCCTTCCTTGAGCCGTCTGTTCCAGCAACTCTACCGCTCGCCCTACCACGGCAGCTTGAGGCGCTTGCACTATGAAAGCCTCAGCCTTGGGATCGTTGTGGAGTTGGCCAGCCATCTGTCTGGCCTGGCCCCAAAACCCACGCTGCACGAAGACCGCAGCCGCAGTGACCTGGCACTGGAAACACGCCGTTTGCTCGACAGCAGCCCAACTGCCCCGCCAACCGTCGCCCAGCTTGCCCGCCAGTTGAACGTGAGCGAAACCACGCTGCGCCGTACGTTCAACCAGCAGTTTGGGTATTCCATCCTGCAGCACGTACGGCGGCAGCGCCTGGAGCTCGCGCGGCTGCTCGTGCTGGAGCGCAAGTGGCAGATCTCGCAGATTGCCTACCATGTCGGCTATGCCAACCCGGCCAATTTCTGCCATGCGTACAAGGCCTACTTCGGGCACACCCCGGGTTCCGAATAAGGCCTTGCTCGCCGCGACAGCTTCACACGGTAATGGGGTCGACCTTGTCCACGTCGATTTCCATGTCCGCCAGCGTCTTGGCCACCACATCGCGGCCAAGCACGCCGTCGTCCGCCAACGCCTTCAGCGCTGCCAGCACCACAAACTGCCGGTCCACCTCGAAGTGCCTGCGTAACGCCTCGCGGGTGTCGGACTGACCGAAGCCGTCGGTGCCCAGCGCCACGAAACGACGGTTGCCCACCCACGGCCGGATTTGATCGGCATGGATCTTCATGTAATCCGTAGCCACCACCACCGGGCCAGGGTGGCCTTCCAGCACTTCAGTCAGGTAAGGCACTTTGGGCTCATCCAGCGGGTGCAACAGGTTCCAGCGCTCGGCCTGCTGGGCATCGCGCCGCACCTCGGTGAGGCTGGTCGCGCTCCAGATTTCACTGCTGACCCCGTAATCACGTGCCAGAATATCGGCCGCCGCGATGACCTCGGGCAGGATCGAGCCGCTGCCCATCAGCTGGACATGGCGCTTTTCGTTGCTGGCGTGCTCGATAGGCAGCCGGTACAGGCCTTTGAGAATGCCCGCCTCGCTACCCTGCGGCAGGTCGGGGTGCGGGTAGTTCTCGTTGAGTACGGTGATGTAGTAGTAGATGTCTTCCTGCTCGACGTACATGCGGCGCATGCCGTCGTGCACGATCACTGCCAGCTCGTAGGCGTAGGTGGGGTCGTACGACACGCAGCAAGGCACGGTAGCCGACATCACATGGCTGTGGCCGTCGTCGTGCTGCAAGCCTTCGCCCATCAGCGTGGTGCGCCCCGACGTAGCGCCCAGCAGGAAACCACGGGCGCGCGCATCGCCTGCGGCCCACAACAGGTCGCCCACACGCTGGAAGCCGAACATCGAGTAGAAAATGTAGAACGGCAGCGTCATGACGCCGTGGTTGGCATACGAGGTACTGGCGGCAATCCACGAGGACGTGGCACCCGACTCGTTAAGGCCCTCCTGCATGATCTGGCCGTCTACGCTCTCTTTGTAGTACGACAGCGTACCGGCGTCCTGTGGGGTGTAGAGCTGGCCCACATGGGAGTGGATGCCGATCTGGCGGAACAGGTTTTCCATGCCGAAGGTACGTGACTCGTCCGGCACGATGGGCACCACAAGCTTGCCGATGTTGGGGTCCTTCAACAAGGTGCTGAGGATACGCACAAAGGCCATGGTGGTGGAAATGGAGCGCTCGCCCGTGCCCTTGAGCTGAGCGTCGAGCGTGGACAACGGCGGGATTTGCAGCGGCTCCACCTGAGCGTGACGCGCCGGCACCTGGCCACCCAGGCTGTCGCGGCGGCCTTTGAGGTAGCGGGCCTCTACGCTGTCATCCGCTGGGCGCAGGTAAGGCAGCTCACCCAGTTGGTCGTCAGTCAGTTCCAGGCCAAAGCGGTGGCTGAATGCCTTCACCGCATCGGCGCCCATCTTCTTCAACTGGTGGTTGATATTCTGCCCTTCACCCGCCTCCCCCATACCGAACCCCTTGACCGTTTTGGCCAGGATCACCGTGGGCCTGCCTTTATGACGGGTGGCCGAGGCATAGGCGTTGTAGACCTTGACCGGGTCGTGGCCGCCGCGCGACAGCTTCCAGATCTGCTCATCGCTCAGGTCGCTGACCAGCTCCAGCAGCTCAGGGTACTTGCCAAAGAAATGCTCACGCACGTAGGCGCCGTTCTGCGACTTGTAGGTCTGGTACTCGCCATCCACACATTCCATCATGCGCTGGCGCAGCAAGCCGGTTTTGTCCTTGGCCAGCAGTGCGTCCCAGCCACTGCCCCAGATCACCTTGATGACGTTCCAGCCAGCGGCGCGGTACAGGCTCTCGAACTCCTGGATCACTTTGCCGTTGCCGCGCACCGGGCCATCCAGGCGTTGCAGGTTGCAGTTGACCACGAAGATGATGTTGTCGAGCTTCTCGCGGCCGGCCAGCGAGATGGCGGCCAGCGACTCGGGCTGGTCCATCTCGCCATCGCCGAGAAACGCCCAGACCTTGCGGCCCTGATGCTCCTTCAGCCCACGGCTTTCGAGGTAGCGCATGAAGCGCGCCTGGTACGCCGCGGTGATCGGGCCCAGGCCCATGGATACCGTCGGGAACTGCCAGAAGTCCGGCATCAGGCGCGGGTGCGGGTAGGAAGACACACCATCACGGTCGGTTTCGCGGCGGAAGTTGTCCAGTTGCTCTTCACTCAGGCGCCCTTCGGTATAGGCGCGGCCATAGATGCCGGGTGCCGAGTGGCCCTGGATGTAGACCATATCGCCCGCAAAGGTGTCGCTGCGGCCACGGAAGAAGTGATCGAACCCCACGTCATACAGCACCGCCGCCGAGGCATAGGTGGCGATATGGCCACCAACGCCGGAATGCTTGCCGGCGCGCAGCACCATGGTTAGCGCGTTCCAGCGGATGTAGGCGTTCAGGCGTTTCTCGACATCCAGGTCACCCGGGTAAGGCAGCTCGCGCTCGGGGGGGATGCTGTTGACATACGGGGTGGTCACCCGCCCGTGGAAGTCGCCGTGCACGGAAACGTCGAAGTCGAGCAGCTGGTCGATCAGGAAGTGCGCGCGTGGGCGCCCCTCGACCTCGACGACCGATGCAATCGAATCGATCCATTCGCGGGTTTCTTGAGGGTCTTCATCGCGAAGCGGATAGCCCTGCGCCATTGGTCACTCTCCTTGATGTGGCATCAGCTGGTCGTTGTTCAACCAACCCTTAGTTGCACTTGCAATTAAATCTATCGTCAATGTCTGTATGATTGCAACTGCAATGAACAGCCCTGACCTGGAAGAACCCATGACCATCCCGACGCCAGACCTCTGGTACAGCTTCATCCGTGCGCACCGCTGCCTCATCCGGGAAATCGAGCGGCGCCTGGCCGAACAGGGGCTGCCGCCCTACGCGTGGTACGACGCCCTGTGGGGGATCGAAAGCGGCGAACAGGGCGCGCGACGCATGCACGAACTGGCCGACGTCATGGCCATCGAACGCTACAACCTGACCCGCCTGGTCGACCGCCTGGAGAAGGACGGCTACGTGGCCCGGGAGAAAGCGGCCGAGGACGGACGGGGTGCAATTGCCCGTATCACAGACAGCGGCCGGGACCTGCGCAAACGGATGTGGGCGGTGTACAAGCACTCCGTCGAAGAGCTGTTTCTGGTGGCATTCGACGAGGAACAACAGCGCGTCTTCGCCAGTGCATTGGAGCAGGCGAGCCGTAACGCTCGCCTGTCGCCAACACCCGGTCAGGCCAAGCGGTAGCGCGACAGCGCCTCGCTCACACTTGCAGTGCTCACTTCGCCACGCTCGGCCAAGGCGCGCAGCACCGTAACCACGATCCAGTGGCGATCGAGGTGCTGGTTAGGGTCCAGGCTATCGGCCCCCAATGCCGTGAAGGGCGCCGCGACATAGGCGCCGAGCTGCGCAGCGACAAACTCGGCATAACCCGTGACCGCGACCACCGGTACCTCACTGGTACCCAGGCACTGTTGCAGGTGGCAACTGACAGGCGGCTCGGCGCGCTGCAGGCGCCTGGACCGGGCCTGCCGCTCGGCATCACGTGCCAGCCGTGTGTAGCTGGGGCAACTCCAGACCTCTGCATCAAGCCCCCACTCCCCGTGCAGCAAAGCCGCCGCCGCGCGCACCTCGCGCAGCATCAGCCCTGCTCCCAGCAAGCGCACCTGCGCCAAGGCCCCCTCAGGGGCCGACGTCAGGCGGTACATGCCCAGATGCGCGGCCGAACGGTCGCAGGCCAGCCCTTCGCCAGGGATATCGTGCAACGTCATGTAGCAGAAGCCTGGCGCGCCTTCCAGATACAGCTCGTGCAGTGCACCGACCAGAATCGCCTTGGCCTCATCCCCGCAGGCCGGGTCGAACGGCGTGCACCTGCGGTTGGACGCCAGCCACAGAGGTAGCCAGGGATGCGCGCCCTTCGCCCAGCGCGACGGTGAGGACTCGATGTCATTGAGGATGATCCCGCGTTCAGCCGTCTGGGCAGTCAGCATGGACACCTCGGCCGACGTCGGTGCCTGCGTCATGTAGAAAAGCGGGCGCTCGTCGCGGCGCGACTGCTCGCTGAACCACAAGGGCCATGCGCTGATCGCCGTACCGCCCTGAGGGTCGGTGGCGCGGTCGTTGATCATCCAGAATTGCCCACTGGTCGTGGTACTGCCCTGCAGTCGCTTGAGCAAATCAAAGACCGTGAACAGCGGCGAGCCGTGAGTGCCCGCCTTGTCCCGGTACCCCCGCTCGATCTCGGCGATGCAGGCTTGAGCGGCCGACATGGTATTGGGGGTGTGCTGTAGGCGCAGGTGGTCCATCCTTGAAACTCCTCATGCAGGTCTTGCGATCTGCAATAGGGATAATGCAGACTGATTGCAAATGCAACCACAAAGGAAGGATCCTATGGCTACGTCTGCATCGCTGCGCCTGTACACCGCCGACACCCCAAACGGCCAGAAAATCTCGATCGCTCTGGAAGAACTGGGGCTCGACTACGAGCAGACCGACCTCGACCTGGGCAAGGGCGACCAGAAGCAGCCCGACTTCGTGAAGCTCAACCCTAACGGCAAGATCCCCGTGCTGGTCGATACCGCACAGGGGCGCACCTTGTTCGAGTCAGCGGTAATCCTCACCTACCTCGCCGAGCAACAGGGGCAACTGGGCGGTGAACAGGGCGTGGACAAGCTGCTGATCCAGCAATGGCTGAGCTTTCAAATCGCTAGCATTGGCCCGATGCTGGGGCAACTGTGGTGGTTCAGGCACGGCACCGACGTCAAAAATGCCCAGGCGCTGGAGCGCTACACCCGCGAGTCCTTGCGCCTGTATGGGGTGGTCGAGGGCGAATTGAGCAAGCGCCCGTTCATTGCGGGAGACCGCTACACCATTGCCGACATCGCGCTGTTCACCTGGCTGCGCACCTATGAGGAGCTGGGCCTGGACATCGGCGCCTTTCCTGCCGTCAAGGCATGGCTCGACCAACTGGAACAGCGCCCTGCCGTGCGCCAGGGCCTGAAGAAGTCCCGCGCCAACGCCTGAACACTTTCCCGCCTGATATAAAGAAGATGTTGATCATGAATATCAACGCTCACCTTCCCATCAGGCCTGGCCAGGACCCCAACCTGGCCAACCTGATCGAATTGCTGCCCTGCGAAATTGACTGCCCCTTCACCTACACCATCATCGACAAGCGCACGCTTGGCTTGTCGACGTTTCTCTCCAGCTACCCGCTGGCCTGGCAACAGGAGTACTGCAGCAAGGCGCTATACCGCGTTGACCCGGTGGTCGCCCACGGCGTGGAAAGCGTGGCGCCCTATTCGTGGATCGAAGCCTTCCAGCGCAAACCGATTGCCGGGCAAGGCGAGTTCGAAGCGCTGATGCGCCAGTTCTCCCTGGACGACGGCTACACCTTCGTGGTGCATGACCCGCAACACAGAATGGGCCTGCTGAACCTGTTCAACCGCGAACACAGCCCAGACTTCCATGCCAGGATCGATGCGATCAAGGGCACCCTGCAACTGGCTTTGGTGGCCTTCCACAGCTCGCTCAACGTCAGCACGAGCAATGTGTCGAGCATCGATCAGGCGCTCACACTGCGCGAGCAAACGATCCTCGGCTGGGTCGCCATGGGCAAGTCCTACAGCGAGATCGCCTGCATCTGCGACATACGCGAGCGGACGGTGAAGTTCCACATGGCCAACGTGGTACGCAAACTCGACGTTCAAACCGCCAAGCAGGCAGTGTTCGAAGCATCGCGTCTAGGTATTGCCTGACGGCAGCGCCACCCACCCAGCCTGCCCGACAGCCTGGCCTGTACCTAGGTACAGTTATCAAGGGGCGCGGAAACCACAATGATTGAGCAGCACTACTGGTCAACCCAACAAGAAGAAGGGAATCACCATGAACCTGTCAGTCCTGCCCGCCCCCGCCTCCACCAGCCGTGCCCTGGAGGACATCACGCAACACGAGATCTCGGCGCTCAAGACGCGCCACAATCTTGCTGATGCTCACACGCACCAACACCAAAGTGCGAGCCAGGCGGCCATCGTTCGAAAGCTGCCACAGCTGTGGAACCGTGCGCAAAGCCTGACCCAGTACGAAAGCGAACAAGCCTTTATCAAGGCGTTTTATCAATTCCATGGCCAGCATCACGCGCTCAAGCGCAGCGATGAGATCTACCTGGTGTACGCCGCGTCGATCGCCATGCACATCACCGCGACCTACCTGCGCAAGCACAACCTGAGTGTGGGCCTCATCGAACCCTGCTTCGACAACCTGCACGACTTGCTCAAGCACATGGAAGTGCCGATGACGCCCCTGCCCGAAGCCATTCTGGCGGACCCCACCCAGGTGTATCAGTTGCTCGAGAAGCATGCGGCCAAGCTCGATGCGATTTTCCTGGTAGACCCGAACAACCCGACCGGCAGCTCGATGTTCGCCGACGGGCCGGAAACCTTCATCGAAGTGGCGCGCTACTGCCGCGATCACCAGAAGATCCTGATTCTGGACTTCTGCTTCGCATCGTTCATGAAAGTAGGCCACCGTGACCGCGTCGACGCGTACGCGATCCTGGACGAAGTGGGTACCGACTACCTGGTGATGGAAGACACCGGCAAGACCTGGCCGCTGCAGGACACCAAGTGTGCCACGCTGATGAGCAGCACTCGCCTGAACCCTGAGATCTACAGCATCGTCACCAGCGTGTTGCTCAACGTTTCCCCGTTCATTCTGCAGGTGGTCACCGAGTACATCCAGGACAGCGAGGCCGACGGTTTCGCCTCGGTGCGCGATGTGCTGCAAACCAACCGCAAGGTGGCACGTGAGTATCTTGACGGTACTTTGCTGCGGTATGTGGAGCCTGCGATCGAAACCAGCGTGGCCTGGTTCGAGATTCTGGACAAGGACCTGTCCGGCGACGACTTGCAGGCCTACCTGCTGGACCACCAGGCCTACGTGCTGCCCGGCCGCTACTTCTTCTGGAGCAACCCGGAACAGGGCCGCCATTATGTACGCCTGGCCCTGGCCCGCGACCCGGGTGCCTTCGAAGCAGCCATGCAGGTGATCCGCCATGCCCTGGAGGCCTACAATGCCTAAGCACCTGCCCATCATCGATGCCACCGTGTTCATGGGCATGCACCACACCGATGCGGCCATTCGCAACCAGTCGCTCAATTTCTTCACCGAGCGGTTCAGCGATCAGGTGAGCATGAGTTTCAGCCAAATCGGCATCTGCGACGCCATCATCTGGAAGAAGGCGCGTGAACTACAGGATGTCTACTACCCCTTCATGGATGTGCTGCATTCGGAAATGGCAATCCAGCGCGGCGGTTACAGCGATCGGGTGATCGAAATGGCGGCCAGCAGCGCCGAGCTGTCCGGGCTTGCCCCTGAAAAGCGGCTGCAGGCGGCGCAGGTGCTCGAATCAGAAGTGCCGTTCTACACCCACGACCGCGACTACCACCAATGCATCGCCTTGCGACCGTTTCTGGCCAGCTTCCGCGAAACGGCGGTACCTGGGTCGTTCCATGGGGCGCTGCAGGCCCTCTACCAGGCATCGCTGGCGCTGAGCGTCGCGCCGGAGGACTTCGCGCATGTCTAAGCATCAGGTGTTGGTACCGCTGGTCACGCCCCTTGATGCGCAGGGGGCCGTGTGCCGGCAAAGCGTTCAGCAATTGATACACAGCTGCGCAGGCGTGGTCAGCGGCTTCATTGCCTGCCTGACCTCAGGCGAAGGGTGGAAGCTGTCCGAGCAGCAGTGGGCAGACATGCTGCGCTACACGCTGGAGTTCGCGGGTGACAGCCATCGTGTGGTGGCCGGTATCGAACTGCCCAGCACTGAAGCGGTGATCCAGCGCGCGGCCCTGGCCGAGCGGTTGGGGGCCAAGGCCATCATGGTCACCTCGCCCTTCGGTGGGCAACTGCATCAGGATCAACTGCTGTCGCATTACCAGCGCATTCATGAACAGGTCCCGCTGGAGCTGCTGATCTACAACGAGGCGGCACTGTCGGGGAACGAAAAGTCTTTCGAGACCCTGCTCCAGATCGCGCGGCTACCGCGTGTCACGGGGCTGAAGGATTCCCCCACCCAGCCGCCCAGCCAGGCACAGGTGGATCGGCTGCGTAGCGAAGGCATCGACTACTTCATCGGCTGGGAGCACCAGCTGGCGGGCACCTTGGTGAGCGATGGCAACGTGGTCTCGCTGGCGAACATCGAGCCCACGCTGTGTCGCATCGCCGCTGAGTCCCACCAGCCAGCGATCGCCGGGCTGGTGGAAGTACTGGATAAGCGTTACGGGTTGGGCGAGGAAGACTGGTATGCCCATGTGAAACGCGAATTGGTCGGCAGGGGGGTGATCGGTACTGCCCTGACCGTACAGGAGCGAGAACGATGAAAACCTCTCAAAAAGCACTGTTTCGCGCCAACCGGGCGCTGATCGAGCGGATGGTACCTCTGCCGGCCGACCTGGTGCAGTTCGAGCGCGCCTGGATCGACAATGCGATCCGTGAAAGCCAGACGCCAGAACAGCCCGCAAGCTTTGCCGAGCTGCGCAAGATGCTGGCCGCGCTGGTGGAGCAGGACAAGGCCGACGAACCGCCCACAGCGCGCTACGTGGCGCAGGACATGAACCTCGACGAGTTCAAGATCCTGGTACAGGAGTTTGCCCTCGATGGCCTGACCGAGGCACAGGTGTTCTACCACCTGATGCCACGCTTGAGCCTGGAGGCCCAGATGCCCATGCTGCGCATGATGATCGACGAGTTCGGCTCCGGTAACATCAAGCGCTCCCACACCACGCTGTACAAGGTGCTGCTCGACGAACTGGGCATGCCAACAGACCTTGAGAGCAACATCAAGGCAAACGGTGAGGCCGGCTGCTCGTTCCCCAACATGTTCTGCTGGTTGACCATGCGGGCCGATGATCCGTCGTATTTTGCCGGGGTGATCACGTACTTTGAGACCGTGGTGCCCTTCTTCTTTGGCTGCTACACCGCGCTGTGCGAGCGGCTGAGCATCAAGGCCCATACCTACTACACCGAACACGTGCACATTGATGCTTTCCATGCCCTGGAAGGGCAACGGCTGCTCAAGGCCATGGATAATGACCGCGCACTCGACTACGTCAAGGCGTGGCAAGGCATCTGTATGGGCCGCCTGATCACCAATACCGCGTTCGATGAGGCGGTGTACAAAGCTCAAGCCTCCAAGGCGGGCAAGGAGGTGGCGCATGCTTGAAGAGGCGGACGTCGCCCTGCGGCCAGCCACCTTCACCGTGCAGGTAGGTGACCAGACCTACGAGGTGCCGAGCCTGTGCCCGCACAGGCAAGGCTGGCTGGAGCATGGCATGGTCAATCATGACCGTCGCACCATCATGTGCCCGCTGCACTTCTCGGTGTTCAGCCTGGAAACAGGCGAACAGTTGAGCGGCCCGGACTGCGGCAGCCTCGCCTGCCGGAAGCTCACTTAACCCCCTGAGCCGCAGCAGCGGCCACTCGACTTAATGATGTGCTGCCTTGCCTAGTCAGCCCCAAAAAGCCGAAAGCCCGCAATTACGCGGGCTCCCGGGGTTTATCTGACCACGTGCTCCTGGCTTACACCGGACGCAGGATCACTCCCACTCAATCGTCGCAGGCGGCTTGCTCGACACGTCGTAGGTCACCCGCGAAATACCTTCGATTTCGTTGATGATACGGCCGCTGACGGTTTCCAGCAGTTCGTACGGCAGGTGTGCCCAACGGGCGGTCATGAAGTCTACGGTTTCGACGGCGCGCAGCGCGACGACCCAGGCGTAACGGCGGCCATCGCCTACCACGCCCACCGACTTCACCGGCTGGAACACCACGAAGGCCTGGCTGGTTTTATGGTACCAGTCAGCCTTGCGCAGCTCTTCGATGAAGATATGGTCCGCACGGCGCAGGATGTCGGCGTATTCCTTCTTCACTTCGCCGAGGATGCGCACGCCCAGGCCCGGGCCTGGGAATGGGTGGCGGTAGACCATGTCGTACGGCAGGCCCAGTTCCAGGCCGATCTTGCGCACTTCGTCCTTGAACAGCTCACGCAGTGGCTCGACCAGCTTGAGGTTCATCTCTTCCGGCAGCCCACCCACGTTATGGTGCGACTTGATCACGTGGGCCTTGCCGCTCTTGGCGCCAGCCGACTCGATCACGTCGGGGTAGATGGTGCCCTGGGCCAGGAACTGGATGTTGGGCAGCTTGCTGGCTTCGGCATCGAAGATGTCGATGAAGGTGCGGCCGATGATCTTGCGCTTCTTCTCGGGGTCGGCTTCGCCGGCCAGGTTGTCGAGGAACTGCTTTTCGGCGTCGGCGCGGATCACCTTGACGCCCATGTTCTCCTTGAACATGGCCATCACCTGGTCGCCTTCGTGCAGGCGCAGCAGGCCGTTGTCGACGAACACGCAGGTCAGCTGGTCGCCGATGGCGCGATGCAGCAGCGCCGCAACCACCGAGCTGTCAACGCCGCCGGACAGGCCCAGCAGGACGTTGGCCGAACCCACCTGCTCACGCACCTGGGCAATGGCGTCTTCAACGATGTTGGACGGGGTCCACAGGGCTTCGCAACCGCAGATGTCCTGCACGAAGCGGGACAGAATGCGACCGCCCTGCTTGGTGTGGGTCACTTCCGGGTGGAACTGCACGCCGTAGTAACCACGGTTGTCGTCGAACATGCCGGCGATCGGGCAGCTGGGGGTGCTGGCCAGCACGTGGAAGTCGGCCGGCATCTGGGTGACCTTGTCGCCGTGGCTCATCCACACGTCCAGGCCCAGCACGCCGTCGGCGTCGATATGGTCTTCGATGCCGTCGAGCAGGCGGCTTTTGCCTACCACGTCGACACGGGCGTAACCGAACTCACGCAGCTCGGAGCCTGCAACCTTGCCGCCCATCTGTTCGGCCATGGTCTGCATGCCGTAGCAGATGCCCAGCACGGGTACGTTCAGGTCGAACACTGCCTGCGGCGCACGGGGGCTGTTGGCTTCGTGAACCGACTCGGGGCCACCGGCGAGGATGATGCCGCGCGGGTTGAATTCGCGGATCGCTTCATCGTCCATGTCGAACGGGTGCAGTTCGCAGTACACCCCGATCTCGCGCACGCGGCGGGCGATCAGCTGGGTGTACTGGGAGCCGAAATCGAGGATCAGGATACGGTGGGCGTGAATATCGAGGGCCATGGGGGAATCTCTGATTCAGCTGCGAGCTTGAAGCTGCAAGCTGCAAGTTGATCGGGGAAAACGCGGTAGCTGCTGAACGCAGCCACCGCTTGGAGCTTGAAGCGCGAGGCTTACCGCTGCCAGCAATCAGCCGACCCGGTAGTTGGGGGCTTCCTTGGTGATCTGTACGTCGTGCACGTGGGACTCGGCCATGCCGGCACCGGTAATGCGCACGAACTCCGGCTTGGTGCGCATCTCTTCGATGGTCGCGCTGCCGGTGTAGCCCATGGACGAACGCAGGCCGCCCATCAGCTGGTGGATGATCGCGGCCAGCGCGCCTTTATACGGGACACGGCCTTCGATGCCTTCCGGCACCAGCTTCTCGGCGCCGGCCGAGGAGTCCTGGAAGTAGCGGTCGGACGAGCCTTGCGCCTGCGCCATGGCACCCAGCGAACCCATGCCGCGGTAGGCCTTGTAGGAACGGCCCTGGAACAGCTCGACTTCGCCTGGAGCCTCTTCGGTACCGGCAAACATCGAACCCATCATCACGCAGGACGCACCGGCAACGATGGCCTTGGACAGGTCACCGGAGAAGCGGATACCGCCGTCGGCGATCAGCGGCACGCCTGTGCCTTCCAGCGCAGCGGCAACGTTGGCGATGGCGCTGATCTGCGGCACGCCGACACCGGCAACGATACGGGTGGTGCAGATGGAGCCTGGGCCGATACCGACCTTGACCGCATCAGCACCCGCTTCGGCCAGGGCCTTGGCAGCAGCGCCAGTGGCGATGTTGCCGCCGATTACCTGCACGTGCGGGTAGGTTTCCTTGACCCAGCGAACGCGGTCGATCACGCCCTTGGAATGACCGTGGGCGGTGTCCACCACCACCACGTCCACACCGGCAGCGACCAGGGCGGCTACGCGCTCACCGGTGTCCTTGCCAGTGCCGACTGCGGCGCCGACACGCAGGCGACCCTGGTCGTCCTTGCTGGCCAGCGGGTAGGCCTTGGCTTTTTCGATGTCCTTGACGGTCATCATGCCCTTGAGGCTGAACTTGTCGTCGACAATCAGCACCTTTTCAAGGCGGTGCTTGTGCAGCAGCTCGCGCACTTCGTTCTTGTTGGCGCCTTCGCGCACGGTGACCAGCCGCTCTTTGGGCGTCATCACGTCGCGGACCTTGGCGTCCAGGCGGGTTTCGAAGCGTACGTCGCGGGAGGTGACGATACCGACCAGATCACCGTTCTCCAGCACCGGAACGCCGGAGATGTTGTTCAGGCGGGTGAGGTCGAAGAGGTCGCGCACGGTGGCATCGGCTTCGATGGTGATCGGGTCCTTCACCACGCCAGCCTCGAACTTCTTGACCTTGCGCACTTCGCCGGCCTGCTGTTCGATGGTCATGTTCTTGTGAATGATGCCGATGCCGCCTTCCTGGGCCATGGCAATGGCCAGGCGCGCTTCGGTGACGGTGTCCATGGCGGCGGAGACCAGCGGAATGTTCAGCTCGATGCCACGGGTCAAATGGGTCTTGAGACTGACTTCATTGGGCAGTACCTCGGAGTAGCCAGGTACAAGGAGAATGTCGTCGAAGGTCAGGGCTTCTTGGCTGATACGCAGCATCGCGGGGGCTCCCGGGCGGGAAAAATGGAAGCGCGCCATTATACTGATGCACGGCGCGCCGCTCAATGTAAATCAAGCTTCAAGTTACAGGCGGCAGGCTACAGAACGGTGTGTGCCACAGGACCCAGGCCTTGACCGACTGGCACTGGCTTATGCCTTGGCGTTCACCTGCACTACTGCCACCGGCTGGTCGAGCCAGTCGGCGAAGTTGTCGAGGAAGGCCTGGGTGAAGCCGGCCTCGCCCCAGTTGTTGAACATGAAGCCCAGGTTGGAGAAGGCGCACGGTTGCAGGAAGATGAAGCCATTGATGTCATCTTCGAACCCACACAGCGGGCAGGTGAAGTTGTCGCTGACCCCAGGCATCCACTCTTCGAGGCTTTCGAACAGCGGCTCGCCCACCTCGCGCCGGCATTCGGGGCAACCGGCTTCTTCAAGAAACCCCTCGGTGGGGGTATAGATGCAGCGCTTGAGCATCACTTCAAGGCCGTTCACCGCTGTGCCAAACGGCAGCTTTTCGGGGTGCAGGGCCACCTTGCGCGCCCCTTCGGCCAGGGCATGGCCCATGCGGTTGCCGGCTAGCCCGCAGGTGGTCAGTTGCTCCTCGACGACCTTTTCCCGTACCAACCAGCGCAGGATGGCACGGGCACGTGCCTCGTGCACGGGGACGGTAGACAGCCGGGGAACGATGATGCTCTGGGTATTCATGAACGGTACAGGCCTGGGAAGCTGCAAGGGTCGGGCTATTCTACCCCCTGCTCAGGTGCTCAGGTACCGGCCGATGAGCGCCAGGCCGCTGGCCAGTACCAGCCAGGTGACCAGCCGAACGAAGGCTTCGCGCGACAAGCGACAGGCGAGCCTGCGCCCGCACCACAGGCCAACGAACATCACTGGCAGCAAGCACAGGGCGAGCAACAGCAACCCCTTGTCGGCATACACCCCGGCGAGTATGAACAGCGACAGCCGTACCACCGTGCTGCAACTGATCAAGGCGCTCTGGGTGGCACGCACCTGCTCCTTGGCCTCCAGCCGCGCGCTCAGGTAGAGGGCGTAGAGAAACCCGCCACTGCCGAACAGCGCCCCGAACAAACCGCCCACCGTACCCATCGGCGCCGCCCACCAGCCGGCCAGGGTGGCCGGCCGCACCTTTACCGCCAACCCGTACAGCGCATACCCCGTCACGAACAGCCCCATCAACAGCAACAGCACGTCCGACTTGAGCTTCAGCAGGAACACCACGCCCAAGGTACAACCGATGGCCATGAACGGCAGCAGCCGCAGCAACTCGCCACGCACTACATCGCGGCGCGAGGGCAGCAGGTTGCCCAGAGCTGCCACGAAGTCCAGCAACACCAGCAGGGGGATGATCCGGGACAACGGCATGAAGTTGATCAGAATGGGCCCGGCCACCAGCGCGGTACCAAAACCGGCAATGCCGAATACCACATAGGCTGCAGCCACCCCCAGCAGGATGGGCAGCCAGCCGAGCGGGCTGAACGGCAGTTGGGCGAGCAGATCAGCGAGCATCCGGGGCACACCTTATAGTCATTTCAACCTACCTTAACCAGACCACAGGCATGCCGGCTAATATCCAATATCGCCACCCGCCATCTCGAAACGGCATAGCCCATGATCTCTACCCGCCAATTACGCTACTTCGTCGAAATCGCCGAAAGCGGCAGCTTCAGCGCCGCTGCCGAACGCCTGTACATTGCCCAGTCAGCCCTCAGCCGCCAGGTGAAGGAACTGGAGCAGCAACTGGGCACGCCGTTGTTCGAGCGCACCGCCCGCCTGCCTCGCCTGACGGCCGCTGGCGCGGCGTTCCTACCGCGTGCGCGCAACGTGCTGCAAGACCTGGAAAAAGCGGGTGACCTGGCCCGCGCGGTCGGCCAGGGCCTGCGTGGCAGCCTGCGGCTCAGCCATTCCAGCACCGTGCCGCTGACCGGGCTGCTGCTGCAACGCCTCAGTGGCTACCTGCAGGAAAACCCAGAGGTGTGCATGGAAATCGCCCAGCTGTCCTCTGAAGGCCAGCTTGAAGAGCTGGCCCACGGGCGCCTGGATATCGGAATGCTGCGGCTGCCGGTACTGCGTCAACACGAAGGGGTATGCATCGAGCCACTGTTCGATGAGCCGCTGTTATTGGCGGTGGCGGGCCACCACGCCCTGGCCAACCGAAAAAGCATTGGCCTGAACGAGCTGCGTGAGCAACCGTTCATCTCCCTCCCCCATCACCAGCGCGGCGGGTTGAGCTACCTGTCGGCAGAACTGTGCATGGCCGCCGGGTTCTTCCCACGGCCGGCCCAGGTGGTTTCGCGCAAGACCACCCAGTTGCAACTGATTCAGGCCGGGTTCGGGGTGGCGTTGCTGCCGCGGTGCATGCAAGACATCGCCCCCGCTGCACTGCGGTTCATCCCTGTGAACGACCACGGTTGCGTCAGTACGGTGGCGGTTGCCTACCGTCGGGATGCCGGGGCACTGGTCAAGCAATTCAAGGATCACCTGGGCGGCGGCGCTTGACCTTGAAGTAGCTACAGGGTCCACGCTAGGCAAAACACGGAGGTTTTGCAATGAGCATTCAACAGCATTATCTGCAGCCCACGCCGATACTCGACTTCGACGCGCCGGCAATCAGCCGCCTGATTGAAACCCGCGGCTGGCGACAGCTGCCGCCGCAGCGCGGCGCCCAGGCAGTCTACGAGTTTTGCCGCGACGAGATTCTGTTCGGCTACAACGCCGGTGCCGACAGCACACCTGCGTCAGTAACCCTCGAAGAGGGGCTGGGTCACTGCAATACCAAATCGACCCTGTTGATGGCCTTGCTGCGTGCCCTGGGCATCCCTTGCAGGCTACGCGGCTTCACCATCGACAAGCGCCTGCAAAAAGGGGCGCTGACAGCATTTGTCTACTGGCTGGCGCCTCAGGAAATCCTGCACACCTGGGTCGAAGTTTTGCTGGACGGCAGTTGGGTGGTACTGGAGGGAGTGATTCTCGACCAACAGTACCTGCAGGCCGTGCAGGCCCGGTTCAGCGATTGCCGGCATGCTTTCGTGGGGTATGCGGTGGCCACTCCGTCCCTGGCCGAGCCACCTGTTCAATGGACCGGGCGCGACACCTACATACAACGCGAGGGCATTGCCCGCGAACTGGGGCTATATGCTTCGCCCGATGCGTTCTATCGCGAGCACAACACCAACCTCAGCGGGGTAAAAGGTTGGGTGTACCGGCACTTTTTCCACAGGCAGCTGAACGCTAACGTGCAACGGATTCGCGCAGGCGCAAAGGGTGAGCGGCCCTGCGACCACGCCGGTCAATGACCCGCTTGCAAGCACTCGGCAACTGGCAACTACGACACAGGCACGACACCCTGCCCCGCTATCCTTTATAGTGCCGCCCATGATCAGAGACCCTTTCGAACGCCTCGGCCTTGACCGGGAAGTGCTCACCGTCAGCCAACTCAACGGCCGCGCCCGGGTGCTGCTGGAAGACGTATTCCGCAGCGTGTGGGTGGAGGGTGAAATCTCCAACCTGGCCCGCCCTGCCTCCGGGCACATGTACTTCACCCTCAAGGACAGCGGCGCCCAGGTGCGCTGTGCGCTGTTCCGGCAAAACGCCACGCGGGTGCGACAGGCATTGCGCGATGGCCTGGCAGTGCGCGTGCGCGGCAAGGTTTCGCTGTTCGAGGGCCGCGGTGACTACCAGCTCATTCTCGACACGGTCGAGCCGGCCGGTGACGGCGCGTTGCGCCTGGCCTTCGAAGCACTGAAGGAAAAACTCGGCGCCGAGGGGCTGTTCAGCACCGAGCGCAAGCAACCCCTGCCGGCCCACCCGCAGCGCATCGGCATCGTGACCTCCCCCACCGGTGCGGTGATCCGCGACATCATCAGCGTGTTCGCCCGGCGTGCACCCCAGGTGGAACTGAACCTGATCCCCACTGCCGTGCAGGGCCGCGATGCCATCGCGCAGATCGTGCGGGCCCTGCGCCTGGCCGACAGCCAGGGCTTCGATGCGTTGATCCTGGCCCGCGGCGGCGGCTCGCTGGAAGACCTGTGGTGCTTCAACGAAGAAGCCGTAGCGCGGGCCGTGGCCGCCTGCCGCACCCCTGTCGTGAGCGCCGTAGGCCACGAAACGGACGTCTCGATCAGTGACTTTGTCGCCGATGTACGCGCCCCAACCCCCTCGGCTGCCGCCGAACTGCTGGCCCCTGACAGCAGCGGCCTGCAACATCGCCTCGATGGCCTGCAACGGCGCCTGCTGTTGCGCATGCAGAACCGCCTGGCCCATGACCGCCTGCGCGTCGAGTCGCTGGCCCGGCGCCTGCGCCACCCAGGCGAGCGCCTGCGCCAACAGGCCCAGCGCCTGGACGACCTGGACATGCGCCTGCGCCGTGCATTCACGCACACCCTCAACCAGCGCCGCGAACGCATGGTGCGCCTGGAAACCCGGCTGGCCGCGCAGCACCCCGGGCGTGCACTGACGTTGCTCGGCCAGCGCCTGGACAGCCTGGCCGAGCGCCTGCCACGTGCCATGCGCGACGTGCTCAAAGACCGCCGGCAGCGTTTTCAGGCACAACTGCAGACCTTGCAGGTGGTCAGCCCGCTGGCCACCCTGGCACGCGGCTACAGCATCCTGCTGGACGAACGCGGCCAGGCCGTGCGCAGCGCCGAGCAGACCCACAACGGCCAGCGCCTGACGGCCCGCCTCAACGAAGGCGAGCTGCACGTACGCGTCGAAGACAACCACCTGACCCCGGTCACCCTCTCTTTACTGGACTGACACATGCCACGTCTGCTCGCCCCCCTGTTTGCCCTTACCCTCACGCTGCTGGCGACCGGCGCCCAGGCCAGCTACATCACCCGCACCCTGGACAAGCCGGTGCCCGGTGGCGTTGCCGTGGTCGACCTCGGCCCGGCCGCCAGCGCCCCCAGTGCGCGCTTCGACGGCAAACCGGTACTGGTGGTGAAGGAGCAGGGCAACTGGCTGGCGATCGTGGGCATACCGCTTACCCAGAAGCCCGGCAGCGCTGTGCTGCAGCAAGGCAGCCGCAACCTGCCGTTCACCGTGGGCACCAAGCAGTACCCCGAGCAGCGCATCACCCTCAAGAACACCCGCCAGGTAAACCCTAACCCGGCTGACCTCAAGCGGATCGACCGCGAGCTGGCCGAACAGATCAAGGCCTACCGCAGCTTCAGCCCTGGCCTGCCCAGCAACCTGATCCTCGACAAGCCGGTGAATGGGCCGCTGTCGAGCAAGTTCGGCGTGCGCCGCTTCTTCAATGGTGAAGAGCGCAACCCGCATGCTGGCCTGGACTTCGCCGTACCAGCCGGCACGCCGATCAAGACACCCGCCAACGGCCAGGTGATTCTGGTGGGGGACTATTTCTTCAACGGCCGCACGGTGTTCGTCGATCATGGGCAGGGCTTCATCAGCATGTTCTGCCATATGTCCAAGATCGATGTGAAGGTTGGCCAGCCCTTGCGGCGCGGGGACGTGGTGGGGCGCGTGGGCTCGACCGGGCGTGCCACCGGGCCGCACATGCACTGGAATGTCAGCCTGAACGATGCGCGGGTGGACCCGGCCATTTTCATCGGGGCGTTTCAGCCCTGAGATCGGCGGCAGGGCTAGCACGCGCCCTGCTTCCCTCGATTTGCGCCATCGAAAAATACCCAGCAAAAATACAAAAGCCTGAGCTGGATTAGTGCCATAAAATCTCGCAAAATGGCTTTTTTTAAGCATTCCTCTCAATTTTTTTCAAGCGCTTGCCATCCCCCACCCCACTGGTTAGGGTTGAGGGCATGAAAACCTTCAGCACCCTCATTCTGCTCCGACAACATCGCAGCCTTTGCCTGGTCAGCGCTCGACTACCAGGCTGAATCGCGTCGCCTCGCCCCTTACCTCGTTATTGCCCGGCAGGCCCGACCTCGGCCGCACACAAAAGGATTGCTTCCATGACCATGCTCAAAGACCCTTCGAAGAAATACCGCGCGTTCCCGACCATCGACCTGCCTGACCGTACCTGGCCGTCGAAAACCATCACTGCCGCGCCCATCTGGTGCAGCTCGGACCTGCGTGATGGCAACCAGTCGCTGATCGAGCCGATGGACGCGGAGAAGAAGCTGCGTTTCTGGAAGACCTTGGTGCAAGTCGGCGTGAAGGAAATCGAAGCCTCGTTCCCGTCCGCCTCGCAGACTGATTTCGACTTCGTGCGTACGTTGATCGAAGACGGCCACATCCCGGATGACACCACCATTCAGGTGCTCACCCAGGCCCGTGAAGACCTCATCGCCCGTACCTTCGAGTCGCTGCGCGGTGCCAAGAAAGCCATCGTGCACCTGTACAACGCCACCTGCCCGGCCTTCCGCCGCATCGTCTTCAACCAGGACAAGCAGGGCGTGAAGGACATCGCGGTGAACGCGGCCAAGCTGTTCGTCAAATATGCTGCCCAGCAGCCGGAAACCCACTGGACCTTCCAGTATTCGCCCGAAACCTTCAGCGCGACCGAAATGGAATTCGCCAAGGAAGTATGCGACGCGGTGATCGAGGTGTGGAACCCCACCCCTGAGCACAAGCTCATCCTCAACCTGCCGGCCACCGTGGAAGTTGCCACGCCGAATATCTACGCCGACCAGATCGAGTGGTTCTGCCGCAACATCAACCGCCGCGACAGCGTGATCATCAGCCTGCACTGCCACAACGACCGTGGCACCGGCATCGCCGCCACCGAACTGGGCCTGATGGCCGGCGCCGACCGTGCCGAGGGCTGCCTGTTCGGCAACGGCGAGCGTACCGGCAACGTCGACCTGGTCACCCTGGCCCTCAATCTCTATACCCAGGGTATCGACCCGTTGCTGGACTTCTCCGACATCGACGGCGTGCGCAAGGTCGTGGAAGAGTGCAACCAGCTGCCGGTCCACCCGCGCCATCCGTATGTGGGTGACCTGGTACACACCGCCTTCTCCGGCTCGCACCAGGATGCCATCCGCAAAGGCCTGGCCAAACAGCAGGACGGCGCGTTGTGGGAGGTGCCTTACCTGCCGATCGACCCGGCCGATATCGGCCGCAGCTACGAGGCCGTCATCCGTGTGAACAGCCAGTCGGGCAAAGGTGGCATCACCTACCTGCTCGAACAGGAATACGGCATCAGCCTGCCGCGCCGCATGCAAATCGAGTTCAGCCAGGTGGTACAGGGCGAAACCGACCGCCTGGGCCTGGAAATGACCGCCCAGCAGATCTACAGCCTGCTGCACAAGGAATACCTCCAGGCTAATGCGCCCTATGCCTTGGTCAGCCACCGCCTGCAGGAAGAAAACGGCCACAGCGCCGTGGAAGTGGAAGTCGCCGGCGAAGGCGAAACCACCCTGCACTGGCGCGGCAAGGGCAACGGCGCCCTGGAAGCCCTGGTGGCAGGCCTGCCAGTGGCCGTGGAAATCATGGACTACAACGAGCACGCCATTGGCGCGGGCACCAATGCCAAGGCAGCGGCGTACATCGAGTTGCGTGTGGCAGGTGGTCGCCCGGTGCACGGTGTGGGCATCGATGAAAACATCACCACAGCCAGCTTCAAAGCCCTGTTCAGCGCGCTGAACCGCTCGCTGAGCCAGCAGGAAGCCAAGGCGGCCTGATCAGCCATCGCGAGCCACCTCGCTCCACCGGAGGCCACGCTTCCCGGCAGGAGCGAGCCAAGTTTGCGATGCGCCGCCTGCGGCGCACCTTCCCCAGGCCAAAAAAAAGGGCGCCGACCAAGCGCCCTAAAAGCCGTAAAGCACACAACAAATTCAGTTGCCTTCAACCAGCGCCATCGCCTCGGCGCTGCAGGCCTGGATCCGCGCCCAGTCGCCGTTCTTGACCCAGTTGCTGTCCAGCATCCAGGTGCCCCCCACGCACATCACATTCGGCAGCGCCATGTAATTGCGCACATTGGCCGGGTTCACGCCGCCCGTTGGGCAGAAACGGACATCGCCGAACGGCCCGCCGAAGGCCTTGATCGCGGCAACCCCACCACTGATCTCTGCCGGGAACAGCTTGAAGCGGCGATAGCCCAGCGCATAACCCATCATGATCTCGGACGGTGTGCTGATACCCGGCAGCAGCGGTATCTCGCTCTCCACACCCGCCAGCAGGATGTCCTGGGTAATGCCCGGGGTCACCACGAACTGGGCACCAGCAGCCTCGACCGCGGCAAACATTTTACGATCGAGCACGGTACCTGCGCCCACGCACAACTCTGGGCGCTGCTCACGCAGCACCTGGATGGCCTTCAGCCCGTGCTGCGAGCGCAGCGTTACTTCCAGCGTGCGGATGCCACCTGCTGCCAGTGCGTCAGCCAGTGGCAGGATGTCTTGCTCGCGGGCAATGGTAATCACCGGCAGGATGCGCGCCGCTTCGCAGATGGCGTCGACCCGGTCGGCTTTCCCGGCCATGGAAAGCAGGGGCTGTGGGCGTTCGAGGGTGGTCATGACTGTGGATCCTTGGCTCATGGGCACCAGTAGATGTCCAGGGGGGCATGTAGAAAGGCGCGAATCGGCATTTGCGCGAGGTCGTTGCCAGCCAGCGCGGCGCGCAGGGTAGCGAGTTTGCCCTGCCCTTGCACGGACAGCGCAGTGAAAGCGGCGCCCGCCAGCAGCGAGCGGGTCATGGACAGCCGCTGGTGCGGTACCACCGGCGCGAGCATTGGCAAACAGCGACGCGGGTGGGTGGTGTCCAGCCCCAAGGCCAGGTTGGGGCTGCCGGGGAAAAGCGAGGCGGTGTGCCCGTCATCCCCCATGCCCAGCACCAACACGTCTATCGGCGGCAGCTCGGCCAATCCCTGGTCGGCCAGCTCGGCGGCCACCTCGAGGTTGGGCGCCTGCTGGTACAGGCCGAGGAAGCGGGCCTTGGCAGCAGCGCCCTTGAACAGATGCCGAGCCAGTAGTCCGGCGTTGCTGTCCGCATGTTCGACCGGCACCCAGCGCTCATCGGCCAGGCTGACCGTGACGTTGTTCCAGTCCAGAGGCTGGCCGGCCAGTTGTTCCAGGAAAGCCACCGGGCTGCGCCCACCCGACAACACCACGCAGGCATGCCCTTTGGCGGCAATGGCGGCGCGCAGGCGTGCAGCCACGTCTTCGGCCAGCGTTGTAGCCAGGGTACGGGCATCTGCCAGGGCGTGCGCTGTAGCGCTCGCGGGCAGTTGCAGTTCAGATATCGCCTCAGATGTCGCCATACCAGGCCCTCCCATCGCGTGTGATCAATGCAATCGAGCTCATCGGCCCCCAACTGCCGGCCGCATATGGCTTGGGGGCGTCACCGGCGTTACGCCAGCCGGCGATCAGCTGGTCGCACCACTGCCAGGCGTGCTCGATCTCATCCTTGCGCACGAACAGGTTCTGGTTGCCACGCATCACTTCGAGCAACAAGCGCTCGTAGGCATCCGGAATCCGCGCACTGCGCCAGGCATCGGAAAAATTCAGCTGCAACGGGCCGCTGCGCAATTGCATGCCCTTGTCCAGCCCCTGCTCCTTGGTCATGACCCGCAACGAAATACCTTCATCAGGCTGCAGGCGAATGATCAGCTTGTTCCCCACCTGCAAACGTTGTTCCGGGGCAAAGATATAGTGGGGCGTTTCCTTGAAGTGGATGACGATCTGCGACAGTTTTTGCGGCATGCGCTTGCCGGTACGCAGGTAGAACGGCACACCCGACCAGCGCCAGTTGCGAATGTCGGCGCGCAAGGCCACGAACGTCTCGGTGTCGCTCTGGGCGTTGGCGTTGTCTTCTTCAAGGTAACCGGGTACCGGCTTGCCATCGCTGTAGCCGGCAATGTACTGGCCACGCACCACACGGGTGCTCAGCCCATCGCCGGTGATCGGGGCCAATGCCTTGAGCACCTTTACCTTCTCGTCGCGGATGGCGTCTGCGGACAGTTCGCTGGGCGGGTCCATGGCGATCAGGCACAGCAGCTGCAGCAGGTGGTTCTGAATCATGTCGCGCAGTTGCCCTGCCTTGTCGAAGTAGCCCCAGCGGCCTTCGATGCCGACCTTCTCGGCCACGGTGATTTCCACGTGGGAGATGGAGTTCTGGTTCCACTGGGTTTCGAACAGGCTGTTGGCAAAGCGCAGGGCAATCAGGTTCTGCACCGTTTCCTTGCCCAGGTAGTGGTCGATGCGGTACACGCGGTTCTCCGGGAAGAACCGCGCCACGGCGTCGTTGACCCGGCGCGACGACTCAAGGTCGTGCCCAATGGGCTTTTCAAGCACCACACGGGTGCGCGCACTGAGGCCTGCGTTGTCCAGGTTTTCGCAGATCGCCCCGTACACCGCGGCGGCAGTGGCAAAGTAGGCAATCAACGGCTGCTCGCCCGGCACCTGCTCGGCCAGGGCTTGATAACCCTCGGGCTGAAGAAAATCCAGGTGCTGGTAATGCAGCCGGGCCAGGAAGCGAGCGAGTGCCACCGGCTCCAGGTCCGCTTGGGCCACGTGCTGGCGCAGGTGCGCTTCGATGGTGTTCAGGTGGTCCTGGGCGCTGCCCGCCTCACGGGCCAGCGCCAGCAGGCGCGTCTGGGGGTGCAGCAGGTTGGCCCGGTCGAGTTGGTACAGCGCAGGAAACAGCTTGCGCAGCGCCAGGTCGCCCAAGGCGCCAAACAGGGCAAAGGTGCAAGGTTCGACACTGATTGCAGCCATGATGTTGGTTCTTTCCTAAAGTTGGACTAGGAATACCGCTTTCACATACGGTTTTCAAGGGATAATGTAGTAAAAACCATAACATTAGACAGAAGTACGACAGACAAGTGGTGCGCAACCCGCACCGCCAGTACGATAGACGACCGTGCAAAAGGCCTGCTGCTCCCACAGCCGCCTGTCTTCCCGACCCAAGGACACCCCATGGACCGCGTGAGAAACCTCCTGGAACAGATCCAGGGACGCCTCGACGAGCTGAACAAGGCCGAACGCAAAGTCGCCGAAGTCATTCTGCTCAACCCGCAACAAGCCACCCGTTTCAGCATCGCCGCACTGGCCCAGGCGGCCAAGGTCAGCGAGCCTACCGTCAACCGCTTCTGCCGTTCGTTCGGCGTTAGCGGCTACCCCGAACTGAAGCTGCAGCTGGCGCAGAGCCTGGCCAGCGGCGCCGCCTATGTCAGCCGGGCGGTGGAGGCCGACGATGACCCGGCGGCCTATACCCAGAAGATCTTCGCCAGCGCCATCGCTTCGCTCGACAGCGCCTGCCAGCAGCTCGACCCGCAGCAAGTCAGCCGCGCCGTGGACATGATGATCCAGGCCCGGCAGATCCATTTCTTCGGCCTGGGCGCCTCTGCCCCGGTGGCGCTGGACGCCCAGCACAAGTTCTTCCGCTTCAACCTGGCCGTGTCGGCCCACGCCGACGTGCTGATGCAACGCATGCTGGCCTCGGTGGCGCATACCGGCGACCTGTTCGTGATCATTTCCTACACCGGGCGTACCCGCGAACTGGTCGAGGTGGCGCGCCTGGCGCGGGAAAACGGCGCCTCGGTACTGGGCCTGACTGCTGCCGGTTCACCGCTGGCCAATGCCTGCAGCCTCAGCCTGCACATTCCGCTGCCCGAGGACACCGACATCTACATGCCCATGACCTCGCGCATCATCCAGCTGACCGTACTCGACGTACTGGCCACCGGCATGACCCTGCGCCGCGGTGTGGACTTCCAGCCGCACCTGCGCAAGATCAAGGAAAGCCTCAACGCCAGCCGCTACCCCATCGAGGACGACGAGCTCAACTGAGCCGGTGCGCTTGCAGGCTCAGGTGCGCGCGCTGCCCCGGTGCCAGGCTCAGGCCTTCGTCACTGCCGCTGGCCGCTTCGACGCACACGAAGCGCTGGCACTCGCGGCCCGTCACACCCAGTAAAGGCCGGCTGCCCGGGTGCCAGACCACCGTGTCATCGCTGTCACCGGTGTCGATGCACAGCTCGCGCTGCCAGGCCGGGTCCTGCAACTGCACACGGGGTATGCCCGGGTACACCCGCTGGCAGCCGCCCTTGAGCTTCAAGGCGCCACCCTGGCGGCAGGCCTGACGGCTGAGCCGGTCATAACCTTCGATGTCTTCCAGCCCGGACAGCGCTATCTCGGATACGTCACTGATACGCCAGTACGCCAGCAGCGCATGGCTCAGCTGGCAAGGCTCGCTGTCCTGGTGCTCGGTGCTCAGGCTCAGCTCCATGCGGCTGCCCAACTGGGCGTGCAGGTCCACCTGCCAATCGCAAAGCTCCAGCCGCCACCTGAGGCTGACCCCCTGCTCGTCCTCCTGGCTGTCCATCAGCTTCCAGTCCAGCAACCGCGCCCAGCCATGGGCTGGCCACAAATCCTCGCTAGGGTGGCGGCCATACCACGGCCAGCACACCGGCACACCGCCGCGGATGGCACCCACCTGCGGCCACTGCTCGGCGCACCACAGCCAGGGCCGTTCGCCTGCCGGTTGGAAGTGCAGCAGTTGCGCGCCCTGGCGGCTGAACACCGCCTGGCAGCGGGGGTGATCGATGACCAGCACATCACGCTGCTGGTAACGCTCCCACTCGAACGTCGGCCGCGGCCGCTGCGAGGCAAAGAAGCGATGAAGCGGATGTTCCGGCATGGTTCAGGGCTCTTGTTGTTTGAGGTAGCGCTGTCTCGGCCTGTCCCGCTACCCACTGCTGGGCAGTGGGTAGCGGGCGCCAAAAAGGGATTGGCGTAAATTTACAACAAATGGCGTCAGAATGACGACTGAATCTTCAGGCCTGCGACCAGCGCGTTATCCACTTCGTCCACCCCGCCCGGGCTCTTGATGTACTGCAGGTTGGGGCGCACGGTCAGCCAGTTGGTCACGTGGAAACCGTAGTACAGCTCCGCGTTGTACTCGGTGCGCTGCAGCGGCACGAAGCCCGGGTTGTCGTAATCGTCGATGCCGCTTTGCGCGTTGAGCTGCTGCGCGCGCTTGCGCACATCGTCGTTGACATGGATACGCGCGATACCAAAGCCGATGTCGTCTTTGGGGCGTGCATCGAACGCGCCTTTGTACACCATGCCCACCTGCTGGTAGTTGTCCACCACGTTGGTGGCCTTGTCATGCACGGTGAAGTTGGCGAACAGGCTGAGGCCACGGTTGACGTCCCCGGCCTGGGCCGTGACTTGCTGCTGCGCCACCACCCACCAGCCATGCTTGCTGGAATGGGACTTGAAGCCCGACCCGCTGATGCCCTGGGCATTGCCGTTCACGTCCTTGTAAACGTCCTGGGCGTCGGCAGTGCTGTAGTAGTAACCCAGGCGGTACTCGCCCGGCAGGCCGTTGACCTTGGGCGACCAGACCATTTCCACCGGCAGGATCGCCCCCTTGGTGCCGCTGCCGCTGAGCTTGAAGCCATTGCCGGTTTCCAGGTTGGAGGGGTTCTGCTCGTAGGCGCCCACCTGCACGAAGAACTCCGGCGTGATGTTGTACTTGACCCGCAGCGCCCACTGGCTCACCGGCCAGTTGTACCAGATGCCGCCCACCCAGTTGCCCACCTGGGAGCCGCAGAACGACAAGTTCTGGAAGTCGCACGGGAAGCTGTTGAAGTCCTCGCCCTCGCCAAACCGACCGAATTTCACGTCCAGTGCGCCATCGAAGTACTTCTGCTTGATCCACATCTGGGTCAGGCGCCAGGTCTGGCCACGGCCCCATACTTCCTGCACCGAGCTGAACTGCCCGGCGCGCGGGTCGCTGATGCGGTCGTTGGACAGGTTGCGGCCGCTACGCTCGGTGATCGCCAGCTTGAACTCGGCATCGTGCCAGCCAAGAATCTTTTGCAGGTCCAGGTGCGCGCCCAAGGCAAACTGATCGCTGTAGCGCGCCGTCTTGTCGTGGTTGTAGCCGCCGCGCAGGTTACCGGCCACCTCCCCCACGTAGTCGACGGTGAAGTCGTAACCCTTGTCGAGCAGCTCGGTACGGGTGCCACCCCAGTCCCCGGTCATCCATTTTGATTCACTGGAAAAGGCCTCGGCAGCTTGAGCGGCAGTGCTGCAGGCCATTGCCAGCGGTGCCAACAGGGCCAATGAGCCCCAGGCGGTGGTACGTTTGCGCTGTTCCATCCCTTTACGTCCTCTTTTTTCTTATTTGATGGTGTTGACGAGTCAACGGCCCGTACTGGCAGCCGCGTTGTCCATTACGCTTGCGGTGGTGCTGGCCAGGCGCAGCCGTTCGCCGCTTGCAGCGTCGAACAGCAGCACCCGTGCCGGGTCGAATTGCAGGGCAAGCGTGTCACCCACCCGGCACGCCACATCCGGCGCCAGTCGGCAACACACCTTGGTGTGGTTGAGGGTGACGAACACCAGCAGGTCGGGGCCGGTGGGTTCGGTAACCTGCACCTCGGCGCGGATGCCGGGCAGGCCATTGGCCTGCGCACCGCCCAGGGCGATCTGCTCGGGGCGGATACCCAGTATGACCTCGCGCCCTTCCAGCTCGGCAGCAGCGCCGGGCAACGGCAATTCGCAACGCGCCTGGCCACTGTCCAGCACGGCCACCAGGCAGCCGCCCTGCGCCGTCACCCGCACGGGCACGAAGTTCATGGGCGGCGAGCCGATGAAGCTGGCGACGAACTGGTTGGCAGGGTCGTTGTAGATCTGCTGCGGGGTGCCGAACTGCTGGATGATGCCGTCCTTCATCACCGCCACCTTGTCACCCAGGGTCATGGCCTCGATCTGGTCGTGGGTGACATACACGGTGGTGGTTTTCAGGCGCTGGTGCATCAGTTTCATTTCGGTGCGCATCTCTACGCGCAGCTTGGCATCGAGGTTGGACAACGGCTCATCGAACAGGTAGATCTTCGGCCTGCGCGCCAACGCACGGCCCATGGCCACCCGCTGCTGCTGGCCGCCAGACAACTGCGCGGGCTTGCGCGCCAGCAGGTGCTCGATCTGCAGCAGCTTGGCCACCCGCGCCACCTCTTCGTCGATGGCCGCCTGGGGCATCTTGCGGATCTTCAGGCCGAACTCGATGTTTTCCCGCACGCTCATGGTGGGGTACAGCGCATAGGACTGGAACACCATGGCGATGTCGCGGTCCTTGGGGCTCATGCCGCTGACGTCCTGCTGGTCGATCAGAATGGCGCCGCCAGTGATCTGCTCAAGGCCAGCGATGCAGTTCATCAGCGTGGATTTACCGCAGCCCGAGGGCCCTACCAAAATCAGAAACTCCCCGTCCTTGATGGCCAGCTGAATATCCTTGAGGGTGTCCGGCAGGCCGCTGCCGTAGGTCTTGTTCACATTGCGAAGTTCGAGCGTTGCCATGACTTACCCCTTGACTGCGCCGGCCGTGAGCCCGCGCACGAAATATTTGCCTGCCACCACATAGACCAGCAGCGTCGGCAGCCCGGCGATCATTGCCGCGGCCATGTCGACGTTGTATTCCTTGGCCCCGGTGCTGGTGTTGACCAGGTTGTTCAGGGCCACGGTGATCGGTTGCGAGTCGCCGCTGGAAAACACCACGCCAAACAGAAAGTCGTTCCAGATCTGGGTGAACTGCCAGATCAGGCAGACCATGATGATGGGCGTGGACATGGGCAGGATGATGCGCCGGAAGATGGTGAAGAACCCGGCCCCGTCCAGCCGTGCGGCCTTCACCAGAGCATCAGGGATGCTCACGTAGAAGTTGCGGAAGAACAGCGTGGTAAACGCCAGGCCGTAGACCACGTGCACCAGCACCAGCCCGGTGGTGGTGCTGGCCAGCCCCAGCTTGCCCAAGGTAAACGAGGCGGGCAGCAGCACGGTCTGGAACGGCAGGAAGCAGCCGAACAGCAACAGCCCGAAAAAAAGCTGCGAGCCGCGGAACCGCCACATCGACAGCACGTAGCCGTTCAGCGCACCGATGGCAGTGGAAATGGCCACCGCCGGCACGGTGATCAATATCGAGTTCCAGAAGTAGCCACTCACCGTGCCCCAGGCCTTGACCCACCCCACAGTGGTGATCGCCGTCGGCCAGCTCAGCAGGTTGCCGGTACCGATGTCTTCGGGGGTTTTGAAGCTGGTCAGCAGCATCACCACCAGCGGTACCAGGTACAGCAGTACCGCCACCAGCAGCACGGCATGGATGGCCAGCCGCGCCGGGCTCAAGGCCGGTTTGTCGACAGCGCTATGCATGGCGTTTGCTCCGCAGTTCGGAATACAGGTAGGGCACCAGGATGGCCAGCACGGCGCCCAGCATCAGAATGGCACTGGCCGAGCCCATGCCCATCTGCCCACGGCTGAAGGTGAACGAGTACATGAACATGGCCGGCAGGTCGGACGAATAGCCCGGGCCACCTGCGGTCATCGCTGCCACTAGGTCGAAGCTCTTGATGGCGATGTGCGACAGGATCATCACGGCGCTGAAGAACACCGGGCGCAGGCTGGGCAGCACCACCTTCCAGTAGATGCGCGGCAGGCTGGCACCGTCGATCTGCGCCGCACGGATGATCGACGGGTCGACGCCGCGCAAACCCGCCAGGAACATCGCCATGATGAACCCGGACGCCTGCCACACCGCCGCAATCACCAGGCAGTACACCACCCGGTCAGGGTCGATCAGCCAGTCCAGGCGAAAACCCTCCCAGCCCCAGTCGCGCAGCAGCTTGTCCAGGCCCATGCCCGGGTTCAGCAGCCACTTCCAGGCCGTACCGGTGACGATCATCGACAGTGCCATGGGGTACAGGTAAATGGTGCGGATGAAGCCTTCGCGGCGGATGCGCTGGTCCAGCAGCACCGCTAGCAACACGCCGATGGCCAGGCTGATGGCGATGAACAGGCCACCGAACACCAGCAGGTTCTTGCTCGCCACCCACCAGCGGTCGTTGTCGAACAGCCGCACATACTGGGCCAGCCCCGCCCACTTGTAAGTGGGCAAGAAGGTCGAGGTGGTGAAGGACAGCACGAAGGTCCAGAGGATGTAGCCGTAGAACCCTACCAGCACGATGAACATGCTGGGCGCCAGTACCAGTTTAGGTAGCCAGCGCTGCAAGGCGTCCAGGGGGGATGCCCGCAGTTTCGCGGTTGCTGTAGTCATGGTGTGATTACCCGGGGCCTGGGCAGCCCCTTGTACAAGTCAGTCCCGGCCCTGCCGCCAGCCAGCCCGCGCCACACAGGCATGCCTGCAGGCGCCGGCTGGCCGGCGATACGGCCATGAGCACGTTACTTGGCCGCTTTGATCGCCGCCGCCAGCTTCTTCGCCGCATCGGCCGGGTCGGCCTTGGGGTCGTTGATGTAGTTGGTCACCACATCGAAGAAGGCCCCCTGCACGGCCAGCGTGGTGGCCATGTTGTGCGCCATGCTTGGCTGCAGGCCGCCATTTTTGGCGTCGGCCAGGAAGTCCTTGGCCGATGTCTGGGCGCAGGCATCGAAACCGTACTTGCCCATGTCGGCGAGCATGTCGTTGCGCACCGGGATGGACCCCTTGTTGGTGCTGAACACCTTCTGGAATTCCTCACCCATGACCTTGCGCGCGATGTCCTGCTGGCCTGCGGCGGTGCCGGCGTCCTTCTGCTTGAACACCACCAGCGAATCGATGTTGTAGAGGAAGGCCTTGTCGGTACCCGGGAAGGGTACGCACTGGTAATCCTTGCCGGCGGTTTTCTTCGCCAGGGTCCACTCGCTCTTGGCCCAGTCGCCCATGATCTGCATGCCGGCCTTGCCGTTGATGACCTTGGCGGCCTCCAGGTTCCAGTCCTGGCCCTTGCCGTCCGGGTCCATGTAGGTGGCAAGCTTCTTGAGTTCGGCCAACGCCTTGATCATTTCGGGCCCGGTGAGGGTTGCGTTGTCCAGGTCGACGAAGGCCTTCTTGTAGCCATCCGGCCCCATTACCGACAGCACCACGGTCTCGAACACCGTGCTGTCCTGCCAAGGCTGGCCGCCGTGGGCGAGCGGGATGATGCCGGCGGCCTTGAGCTTGTCGGCGGCTGCGTAGAATTCGTCGAGGGTAGCGGGCGCCTTGTCGATGCCGGCTTTCTTGAAGGCTTCGGGGTTGATCCACAGCCAGTTGATGCGGTGGATGTTCACGGGCACGGCCACGTAGTCACCGTCGTACTTGACCGTGTCGGCGACTTTTTTGTCGAGCAGCGAATCCCAGTTCTCTTGCTTGGCAACGTCCTTGAGCACGTCGCTGTCCAGCAGCCCGGTGGCGGCCCAATCCTGGATGTCCGGCCCCTTGATCTGGGCCACGCCCGGCGGGTTGCCCGCTACCGCACGGCTTTTTAGCACGGTCATGGCGGTGGCACCACCGCCACCGGCAACAGCGCCATCCTTCCAGGTGAAACCGTCTTTTTCGACCTGGGCCTTGAGCACGTCGACGGCGGCTTTTTCACCCCCGGATGTCCACCAGTGCACCACTTCGACAGTGCCTTTGGCGTCGGCAGCCTGGGCAGCAAGGGGGGTTAGCGAGGCCAGCGAGATAGCGGCAGCGAGACGAAGGTAGGAAGTCATTGAAACACCTTATTGTTGTTATGCCGTGCAAGTCGGTCGCTTGCGTTGCATGGAGTCTAAACAGCGTGCGCGCCCCGCCAGGTAACGAAGCGATGCGCGATTGTCATCGTTTGGTTACATTGCCGGCCAACGCCGTGGCCAGGCTCGGGGCAAGCGGCAGCCCTGGCAGCAGCAAGGCCTGGTAGGCGTGGTAGAGGTCGGGCCTGCCTGGCCAGAGGGTGCCGGCCGGGCAGTTGTGCGGGTCGAGTTCGTGGTGCCAGCTGCCGCCTTGCAGGTCGATGAAATGCTCGGCGATGAAGTCCCAGCAGCGGCGGTACCACAGCTCGTAGCGCGGGTCTGCGGTGCGCTGCAGCAAGGCAGCCGCACAGGCGCAGGCCTCTGCGTGCACCCAGTGCAGGCGCGCCCGTACCAGCGGCTGGCCAGCCCAGTCCAGGGTGTAGGCAAACCCTGGGCTGCCATCGGCCTGCCAGGCCTGCTGGCAGGCCGCCTCGAACAGCGCCTGGGCACTGTCCACCAGCCAGCCCGGCGCCGGCAGGCCAAAGCGCTGCAGGCTGGCCTCCAGGTGCAGCAGCAGCCGCGCCCACTCCAGGGAGTGCCCGGGGGTGGTGCCATAGGGGCGGAAGTGATCGGCCGGGTGGTCCTGGTTGTAGTCCTTGGCCGGCTGCCAGAAGGCGTCGAAGTGTTCGATCACCCGGTAGCCACTGGCGGCCGCGTGGGTGTGGATGATGCGTTCGGCGATGCGCAGGGCGCGCTGCAACCACAGGCTGTTGCCGGTGACATCGGCCAGGGCCAGGAACGCCTCGATGCCGTGCATGTTGCTGTTGGCACCTCGGTACGGCTCGGGCAATTGCCAGGCGCGGGAAAAGGTTTCCTGCAGGGCGCCCTCTTCTTCATTCCAGAAATGCTGCTCGATGACCTGTATGGCGAATGTGAGCAGCGCCTGCGCACCGGCAACGCCGGCCACCACTGCCGAGCTGGCAGCCAGGGCAACGAAAGCGTGCAGGTAAGCATCCTTGCCACTGTCTTCACGCCCTTCTGCATGGGCGAACCAGCCGCGGTAATGCTCATCCCACAGCGGGCCGCGCAATGCGGCCACGCCGTGTTCGGCGTAGGCCAGATAACCCGGGATACCCTGCAAATGGGCCAGGGCAAAACAGTGGGTCATACGCGCGGTGGTCAGCGTTTCTGCGCAAGCACCCGGCGCAAGTTGGCCGTTGGCCTGCAGGTTGCCGAAGCCACCGGGCAGCCTTGCCGCCTTGGCGAAGGCCAGCAGCCGTTGGCCTTCGGCCAGGCGCCATGCAGTATGCGCCGGGGCGTCCAGCCAGCTGTTCGAAGCGGTGTTGTGGTTATTCATGGCCAGCTCGATCCTTGCCAGTCGTGGGGCGATTCTAGCCAGCGGGGCTGGGCGGGGTGTCACGAACGGGGGCATGTTTGTCACCAGTCAGTGACATGCCAACGCCAACGGCGGCGCGGGGGTCAGTCCATGCCCCGGGGCAGGTACAAGGTTACGCGCAGGCCACCCTCACGCAGGTTCAGCAGGCTTACCTCGCCCCCATGGCTATGGGCGATGTTGCGCGCGATACCCAGGCCCAGCCCGTACCCCTGCTGGTGCCCGGCAAGCCGCACATGGGGCTCGAACACTTCCTCCAACTGCTGCTGCGGCACGCCAGGGCCTTGGTCATCGACCTGCAGCACGAAGCCGGCCGCACCGTCGATGATGCGCAACCGCGCCCGCTCGCCGTACTTGATGGCATTGTCGATCAGGTTGCCTATGCAGCGGCGCAGCGCCAGCGGCTTGCCTGGGTAGGGCGCCAGTGCCCTGCCTTCCAGGGTGATGCGCCCATCGCGCAGATAGGGCTCGGCGAGAATCTCCAGCACTTGGTTCAGGTCCACCGGCTCGATGTTTTCATGGATGTCGGTGTCTTTTACGCACTGCAATGCGCCCTTCACCAGCAGCTCCAGTTCGTCCAGGTCCTGGCTGAACTTGGCTTGCAGGTGCTCGTCCTCCAGCAGCTCCACCCGCAGCCGCAGACGGGTGATGGGGGTGCGCAGGTCGTGGGAAATGGCACTGAACAGCTGGCTGCGTTCGGTCAGGTAGCGGCTGATGCGCTCGCGCATGCTGTTGAACGCCCGGCTGACTTCGATCACTTCGATGCCACCTGCCTCGGCCACCGGCGGCACGTCCGCTCCCAGCGACAGCTCACGCGCCGCACGGGCCAGGCGCTTGAGTGGCCAGCTTTGCCAATGCACCAGCAAACCGATGAACAGCAACAGCAACGCCGTGGTCAGGACGATGAAGCCAAGCTGCTGGCGCGGCAGGCGCTGCGCCTCAAGGCTGGTGTAGGGCTCTGGCAGCAACGAGGCGATGTACAGCCACTCCCCTTCGCCCAGGCGGATCTGCGTGACCAGCACGGGCGGCTTGAGCGGCTCCAGGGTCAGGGAATAATGGGCCCAGGAACGCGGCAGCTCGTCCAGCTTGAGCCCGCTATTGAAAATACGCAGGTCGTCCGGCCCGACGAATTCGACTGACACTTCCATCTGCGAACCCAGCCCTTCGTGCAGCACTTGCTGGAACACATCGATCACCGCCTGCTTGCGCGGCGTAACCGGCAGCACCGGCATGTCCAGCGGGCGGGCGTTGAGCGACACGAAGAAGCGGGTGCCCCCCATGCTGCGCAACTGGTCGAGCACCAGTGGCCGGTAGGCCACCGGCAACGAGCGGAAGTAACTGACGCTGGCACTCATGGAATGGGCCAGGCTGCTGGCACTGGCACGCAGGCCTTGCAGTTGGCTGGCGCGCAATTGCGCCACCCAGATGATGCTCGACAAGCCTTGAGCCAGCAGTACCACCAGCAAGGTCAGCAGCAGCATGCGCCCCAGCAGGGAGCGCGGCAGCAGGCGCCAGCGCCGTTCAGGGCGCATTGCAGACATGCGCCGCCAGCAGGTAGCCGCTGCCGCGCACCGTGCGGATCAACCGGGCAGGTTTGTCGGTATCGCGCAGCCGCTGGCGCAGGCGGCTGACCGCCATGTCGACGATGCGGTCCAGCGGCATGGGCTCGCGGCCCCGTGTGGCATTGCCGATGGTGTCGCGGTCGAGAATCTGCTGCGGGTGGTCGAGAAACAGCTTGAGCAGGGCAAAGTCGGCGCCAGACAAGATCACCTCTTCACCGTCACGGTGGAACAGGCGATGGCTGACGGTGTCCAGGCGCCAGTCGTCGAACGCCAGCACGGCGGTGCCCGGCGCAGCCTGGCCGAACTCTGCACGGCGCAGCAGGGCCTTGATGCGCGCTTGCAGCTCACGCGGGCTGAAGGGCTTGCCCAGGTAGTCGTCGGCACCCAGTTCCAGGCCGATGACCCGGTCGGTTTCGTCGGAGCTGGCCGTGAGCATGATGATCGGCACGCGGGCCTGGCGCGGGTGCTGACGCACCCAGCGGCACAGGCTGAAGCCATCTTCATCGGGCAGCATCACATCCAGGATGACCAGGTCGCAGGGCGTGGTTTCCAGGGCGTGGCGAAACCCTGCACCGTCGGCCTGGGCATTGACCTGGAAGCCCGAGCGGCTCAGGTAGGTTTGCAGCAGTTCACGGATTTCCTGATCGTCGTCCACCATCAGGATGGATTTGCCGGCAGCGCTCATGTCAGTGGTCCAGCGCCTGCTGCAGGTTCACCCCGGCCCCCAGCAACCCGGAAAACTCCGCCGTCACCAGCCACACCGGAATGCCGGGGAAGTACCCGCTCATGCAGCCCTTGTCAGCGAAGCTGGCCGCAAACCCGCTGTGCAGGAACAGCTCGGCAAAGCGCGGCACCACGCCGCCGACGATGTACACACCGCCACGGGCGCCCAGGGTGAGCACGTTGTTGCCGGCAACGCGGCCCAGAAAGCGGCAGAACTGCTCGACCACCGCCCGTGCCCGCGGCTCGCCGCCCAATGCGGCATCGGTAATGTGCGCGGGGGTCTGATGTTTGGGCGTGTCGCCATCCAGCGCGCACATGGCCTGGTACAGGCGCACCAGGCCACCACCACTGAGCACGGTTTCGGCGCTGACATGGCCAATCTGCCCGTGGATATGCTGGTGAATCGCCGCTTCCCGGGCGTTGCCCACCGGCAGGTCGACATGGCCTCCCTCCCCTGGCAAGGCATGCCAGCGCCGCTCGCCCAGGCGCAGCAGCGAACCCACGCCCAGGCCCGTGCCAGGGCCGATCACCAGCGCTGGCCGGGACGGGTCTGCCTGGCCCGCGCACACCTCGCGAAACTCGCCGTCGCGTAGCCGGGTCATGCCCAGGGCCATGGCGGTGAAGTCGTTGATCAGCAGCAGTTGGCCAACCTGCAGCCGTTGGCAGAACGCGCTGCGGCTCAGGCGCCAGTGGTTGTTGGTGAAACGGAATTCGTCGCCATTCACCGGGCCGGCCACCGCCAGGCAGGCAGCAGCAAGCCCGCCGCGCGGAATACCCAGGCCTTCCAGGTAGGTTTCAATGGCCTGCTCCGGGCTGGTGTAGTCCTCTGTGGCGAAGACCCGCACCTCGTGCAACTGGTTGTCACGCCACAACGCAAAACGGGCATTAGTGCCGCCGATGTCGCCGACCAGCAGGTCCTTCATTTCAGGTTCTCCAGGGCAGAGGTAAAGGCGCTGGCGCCCTGCTCTGCCGGGCTGAACGCCATGCGCATGAAGCCGAACAGCTCACGCCCGCACCCCAGGTCGTTGCCTTGGGGCGCCGGCGGCAGGTCGCGGCTGGCCAGCACATCGGCCGGCACCATGACCTGTAGCGTACCTTCAGCGCCATCGACACGCACCCTATCACCCTCGCGCACCCGTGCCAGCGGCCCACCGTCATAAGCCTCGGGGCATACATGGATGGCGGCCGGGATCTTGCCTGAAGCACCCGACATGCGCCCGTCGGTCACCAGTGCCACCTTGTAGCCGCGGTCCTGCAGCACGCCCAGGAACGGCGTGAGCTTGTGCAGCTCGGGCATGCCGTTGCAGCGTGGGCCCTGGAAGCGCACCACGGCAACGAAATCGCACTCCAGTTCGCCGGCCTTGAAGGCATCGGCCAGCGATTGCTGATCGTGGAAGATTCGCGCTGGCGCCTCGACCACGCGGTGTTCAGGGGCCACGGCGGACACTTTCATCACCCCGCGGCCCAGGTTGCCCTCCATCACCCGCAGGCCGCCTTCGGCCGAGAATGGCCGGGCCACCGGGCGCAGGATGCTTTCGTCCAGGCTTTGCTGCGGGCCTTCGCGCCATACCAACTTGCCGTTGTCGAGGAAGGGTTCCTGGGTGTAGCGGCGCAAGCCATGACCCGCCACCGTGTTGACGTCTTCGTGCAGCAAGCCGGCATCGAGCAGTTCGCGGATCAGGAATGCCATGCCCCCTGCGGCCTGGAAGTGGTTGATGTCGGCCTTGCCGTTGGGGTAGACGTGGGACAGCGTCGGCACCACGTCGGACAAGTCGGCCATGTCCTGCCAGGTGAGCTGTATGCCAGCGGCCTGGGCGATGGCGGGAATATGCAAGGTGTGGTTGGTGGAGCCCCCGGTGGCATGCAGGGCCACGATGGAGTTCACCAAGGCCTTCTCGTCGACGATTTCGCCCAGCGGCATGAAGTTGCCGCTGGCCTTGGTCATGCGGGTGACCTGCTGCGCCGCCTCGGCGGTGAGCGCGTCACGCAGCGGCGTATAGGGGTTCACGAACGACGCACCCGGCAGGTGCAGGCCCATCACTTCCATCACCAGCTGGTTGGTATTGGCGGTGCCGTAGAAGGTGCAGGTGCCAGGGCTGTGATAGGACTTCATCTCCGACTCCAGCAGCTCCTCACGGCTGGCCTTGCCCTCGGCGTAGCGCTGGCGCACGTCGGCCTTCTGCTTGTTGGAAATGCCCGACACCATGGGCCCGCCCGGCACGAACACGGTGGGCAGGTGGCCGAAGCGCAGGGCGCCCATCATCAGCCCCGGCACGATCTTGTCGCAGATACCCAGCATGAGCGCCGCGTCGAACATGTTGTGCGACAGGGCCACGGCGGTGGACATGGCGATCACTTCACGGCTGGCGATGGCCAGTTCCATGCCAGGCTCGCCCTGGGTGACGCCGTCGCACATGGCCGGCACGCCACCTGCAAACTGGCCGACCGAACCCACCTCGCGCAGGGCCTGCTTGATCTGCTCGGGGAAGTGCAGGTACGGCTGGTGGGCCGAGAGCATGTCGTTGTAGGCCGAAACGATGGCCACGTTGGCCGCGTTCATCAGGCGCAGGGTCTGTTTGTCTTCAGTGCCGCACCCGGCCACCCCATGGGCGAAGTTGGCGCACTGCAGGCTGGCACGCATCGGGCCCTCGCTGGCAGCGCCACGAATCAGCTGCAGGTAGCGTTCGCGGGTGGCGCGGCTACGCTCGACCAGCCGTTGGGTGACCTCAAGGATGCGCGGATGCATGTACTGGACTCCAGGCTAATTGTAAGGGCGGTTTACCAGGCGCCGGCGCCCCGCCGATTGCAGCCTAGGCTCATGGTAGAGCGTCGCGCGCCATCGGCAAGGCCAAGGGCCAAACCACTCGTTGTAGGTTTAAACAAAATACTGCCACTAAAAAGGCTTGTTTTCTATCTGCAAGTGAATAATCTTGTAATTCCAACAACAAAACCGTTTCAGTGAAGCATCTTTGTGCCACAGGTTTCACTCGGACTGCCAGAGGTATCGCCATGACCCTTCGCATCGCCATCAACGGATTCGGCCGCATCGGGCGCAACGTCCTGCGCGCACTCTACACCCAGGGCTACCGCCAGGACCTGCAGGTGGTCGCCATCAACGACCTGGGCGACAGCACCATGAACGCCCACCTGCTCAAGTACGACAGCGTGCACGGCACCTTCGACGCCACGGTAGAGGCCGACCACGAAAGCCTTACGGTCAACGGTGACCGCATTGCAGTCAGCGCCATTCGCAACCCCGCCGAACTGCCCTGGAAGGCCGAAGCCATCGATGTGGTCTTCGAGTGCACCGGGCTGTTCACCGACCGCGCCAAGGCCGCTGCACACCTGGCGGCAGGCGCTGGCAAAGTGATTGTGTCGGCCCCCTCCAAAGGCGCGGATGCCACCGTGGTGTACGGGGTCAACCACGACGTGCTGCGTGCCTCGCACCAGGTCATTTCCAACGCATCGTGCACCACCAACTGCCTGGCGCCGATCGCCCAGGTGCTGCACCGCGAGTTCGGTATCGAGCAGGGCCTGATGACAACCATCCACGCCTACACCAATGACCAGGTGCTGACGGACATGTACCACAGCGACCCCTACCGCGCCCGCTCCGCCACCCAGTCGATGATCCCGAGCAAAACCGGCGCTGCCGAGGCAGTGGGCCTGGTGCTGCCGGAACTGGCAGGCAAGCTGACCGGCATGGCCGTGCGGGTGCCGGTGATCAACGTGTCGCTGGTGGACCTCACCGTCAACCTCAAGCGCGAAGCCACTGCCGAGCAGGTCAACCAGCTGTTCCTCGAAGCCGGCCAACATTCCAGGGTACTGGGCTACAACGCCCTGCCGTTGGTGTCCTGCGACTTCAACCACAACCCGCTGTCTTCCATCTTCGATGCCAACCACACCCGGGCCAATGGGCGCATGCTCAAGGTGCTGGCCTGGTATGACAACGAGTGGGGCTTCTCCAACCGCATGCTGGACAACTGCCTGGCCCTTTGCCAGGCGCGCTAGGTGCCGCGCCGTGTCTGCGGGCACGGCGTTTACCTTTCCATGACATTTACCCGCTTGACCTCCGAAGGTGATGATAAGCATTATCATTAACCCTTCGTCGGCCAGGTTTCCCCGTGAGTCAGTCCCGGTTCAACTCCGTCTTTCTCGTTCAGCGCCTCTCCCTGCTGCGCACCTTGCAGCGCATGGTCGGTAACCGCAGCACCGCCGAAGACCTGCTGCAGGAAACCTACCTGCGGGTGGCCCGCGCGCTGGGTGAGCGGCCCATCGAGCACATCGAGCCCTTTGTGTTCCAGACGGCCCGCAACCTGGCACTGGACCACCTGCGGGCTCGCCGGGTGCAGGCACGCATGCTGGTGGACGATGTGCCAGAAGCCGTGCTGCACAACGTGGCCGCCCCGGCCAGCAGCAGCGAAGATGCCGCCCACGCCGAACAGTTGCTCAAGCACTTGAGCGTCAGCCTGAACCAGCTGAGCCAGCGCCAGCAGCGCATCTTCATCCTCAACCGCCTGCACGGCGCCACCTACCTGGAAATTGCCGAGCAGTTGGGGGTGTCGTCCAGTACGGTGCAAAAGGAACTGAAACTGATCATGGCGATCTGCTTGGGTGTGGCCGAGCGGCTCGAATGAGCGTTGCGGGCCCGTAGCAAACCCAGCCACTTGCCACGCCGTGCCGGAGCCCTGATCATCCGGAATCAACCACGCAAGGACTCACCGTGACAGACCACCCCGCCCCTCGCCCGTCACCTGCCGGGCCCAGCCCCCGTGCACGTGCCCAGGACGAGGCGCTGGACTGGCTGGTGCGCCTGCAGTGCGCCGACGCCGCCGACACCCAGGCGTTCGAGGCCTGGCTAAGCGCCGCGCCGGAAAACGCAGAGGCCTACGTTGCAGCAGAAGCCTTGTGGAACGGCGCAGCGGTGCACCACGCCGCTACCCGGCTGCACCGGCAACAGCGCCGCAGTTGGCGTGGCCGCGTACGCAGCCACTGGAAACCCCTGGCCACGGCAGCCTTGCTGGTGGCCGGGCTGTTCACGTTCGGCAACCTGCCCGTGCGCCTGCAGGCCGATCACCTCACTGTGGTGGGTGAACGCCAGCGTGTGGAGCTGCAAGGTGGGGCCAAGGTGCTGCTGAACACCAACTCAGCCTTTGCCAGTGACCGCAAGGGCGGGCGCGAAGTTGCCCGCCTGCTGCAGGGCGAAGCCTACTTTCAGGTACCCGAGGGCGCGCCGCAGCCGCTCGAAGTGCAGGCGGGGCCGTTGCGCGCACAGGCCCGCGACACCGATTTTGCCGTGCGCTACCTCGGTGGTGAGGCACTGGTCAGGGTGCAGCGCGGCGATGTCGACCTGCAGGGCGAACGTGATCAGCGCATCCGCCTGCGCGCGGGCGACAGCATCAGCGTGGGCCCCCAGGGCTTTGGTACACCCCAGCGCCTGGACATGCGCAAGGACCTGGCCTGGGTCGACGGCCGCCTGGTATTCGAGAACTGCCCACTCAGCCAGGTACTGGCCGAAGTGCGCCGCTATTACCCAGGCTGGATCATCAACCGCAACGCGCGCCTTGAAGACGTTGCGGTCACCGGCAACTATCGCCTGGACCAGCCGCTGGAAACCCTGCGCGCGCTGGCACACATCACCTCCGCACAGCTGCATGAATACCCCGCGCTGGTCATCCTGAACTGACCACTTTCCACCCGCAGCAGGCGCCGTGCGCGAATTATTTTTACGCACTCTGAAGGGCTCGTCCGTCTCGTCATAGCCAATGCAACTGATTCTTGTTCAAAACAAGAGCAGCCATCACCTATTACAGACCGCGCGTCAGGGAGCGCTTTCGATGTCCACAGGTACCCATTGCCCGTCCACCCGCCCTCACCGTTCGGGACGTCTGTCCCTGCTGACCCTGGCGCTGCTCGCCTGCGGGGCCTGCAGCCTGCCGGCCTGGGCGGACCAGCCCGCTGCCAGCGCCAGCACCTCGCGCATGGGCGACTACCGCTTCAGCATCCACCAGCAACCCCTGGTATCGGCGATCAACACATTCAGCCAGGTCACCGGTTGGCAGGTGGGTTTCAACGCCCAGCTGGCCGACGGCGTCGCCTCCCCAGGGGTGCAAGGCTCCCTGACACCAGAAGCAGCACTGGAGCGCCTGCTGCGGGGCACGGGCCTGGCGTATCGCAAGATCAGCAACGGTAACGTGGTACTTGAAAGCAAGGCCGGTGGCAGCGTGGTCGCCCTGCAGCAGATGACCGTCAGTGCTACCCGCAGCGCCCAGGACGTGGCCCAGGTGCCCAGTACGGTCAGCGTGCATACCCGCGAGCAACTGGACCGCAACAACGTCAACAGCATCCAGGACCTGGTGCGCTACGAACCCGGTGTCTCGGTAGCCGGCACCGGGCAGCGCAGCGGCCTCAACGGTTTCAACATCCGCGGCATCGATGGTGAGCGAATCCTCACCCAGATCGACGGGGTGTCGATCCCGGACAGCTTCTTCTACGGCCCATACGCGCAAACCCAGCGCAATTACGTAGACCCGGAAATCGTCAAGCGCGTGGAGATCCTGCGTGGGCCTGCGTCGGTGCTGTACGGCAGCAATGCCATCGGCGGTGCCGTGAGCTACTTCACGCTGGACCCGGAAGACATCATCAAGCCCGGCCAGGACGCCGGCGCACGCCTGAAAGCCGGCTACAGCTCGGCAGACGAAAGCTGGCTGACCTCCGCCACCGTCGCTGGGCGCCAGGGTGACGTGGATGCCCTGCTGCACCTGAGCCAGCGCAACGGCCACGAAACCGAGAGCTACGGCAAGCATGGCGGCACCGGCCTGTCGCGCACCGAAGCCAACCCCATGGACGCGCGCACCACCAACGTGCTGGCGAAGGTAGGCTGGAACCTGGCGGATGACGCACGGCTGGGCCTGACCTACGAACGCTACAAGGACGACCGTGACCAGAACATTCTGAGTGCAGTGGGCGGCCCGTTCATTCCCGGCTTTGGCGCCATGAATTCCTACCGCATGCGCACCGGCAACGACACCATCACCCGCGAGCGCTTTGGCATCAACCACCAGTTCGCGCTCGACAGCGTGCTCGCCGACCAGGTCAAGTGGAGCCTCAACTACCAGATCGCCAAGACCGACCAACGCACCGACGAGTTGTACGTGGCCTCCGGGCGGCAGGTGCTGCGCGACCGGCAGACCACCTACAAGGACCGCCAATGGGTATTCGACGCCCAGCTGGACAAAGCCTTCAGCCTGGGCCAAACCGACCACCTGCTCACCTACGGCACGACCCTCAAGCACGAGAAGATCACCGGGTCACGCAGCGGCACTGGCACCTGCGTGAACATCGGCGGCACCTGCCGTGGTATCGGCCAGGACAGTGCCCGCGATGGCCAGGCGCTGGTCAGCGATTTCCCGGACCCGACCGTGAACACCTACAGCCTGTTCGTGCAGGATGAAATCCGCTGGCACAACTGGACCTTCCTGCCCGGTGCCCGCTACGACTACACCCGCATGGAGCCGCGCTTCACCGAACGTTTTCTGCGCGGGTTGGAAGCCACCGGTACGGCGCCTACCTCCCAGGACGATTCTGCCCGCAACTGGCACCGGGTTTCGCCCAAGTTCGGCCTGACCTACGCGTTCGACGACCACTACACCGCCTATGGCCAGTACGCCGAGGGCTTCCGTACGCCAACCGCCAAGGCCATGTACGGTCGCTTCCAGAACCTGGACCAGGGTTACCGGGTTGAGGGCAACCCAAACCTGGAACCAGAGAAGAGCAAGAGCTTCGAAACCGGGCTGCGTGGCAATTTCGATGCTGGCCACTTCGATGTGGCGGTGTTCTACAACAAGTACCGCGACTTCATCGACGAAGACGCCGTGCAGAGCAGCAACCTGGAGCAGACCTTCCAGGCCAACAACATCAAGCACGCCACCATCAAGGGCGCCGAGGTCAAGGGCCGCCTGAACCTCGATCAGCTTGGCGCTGCGCCAGGCCTGTATGCGCAGGGCTCGCTGGCCTACACCTACGGCCGCAACGATGACAGCGGCCAGCCGCTGAACACCGTCAACCCGCTCAAGGGCGTGTTCGGCCTGGGCTATGACCAACAGCACTACGGTGGCCTGCTGAGCTGGACGCTGGTCAAGCGCAAGACCCGCGTCGACGACAGCACCTACTACGCCCCCGATGGCTCGGCATCGAAGTTCCGCACCCCCGGCTACGGCGTGCTGGATTTGACCGGGTACTACAAGGTGACCGACGACGTCACCATCAACGCGGGCCTGTACAACCTCACCGACAAAAAATACTGGCAGTGGGACTCGGTGCGCAGCTATGACGGCCAGGGTGAAGCAGCAGTGACCCAGCCCGCCAACATCGACCGCCTGAGCATGCCGGGCCGCAATTTTGGCATCAACGTCGTCTGGGATATCTGACAGGCCCTCGGTGGCGCGAGCGTTGCTCGCGATGCGCCGCCCACGCGGCGCCCCACCAGCCGGTCATCACTTTTTTTACGCACCCGCCCCCACTGCTTCGTCTTGTATTCAAACACCCCTCATCCAAGGATTGCCCCATGCCCGACCGCCCAGCCCTGCGCTCCCAGCGCCTGAACCAGGTCACCCACGCCCCGCACGCCGAGCTGGATGCCCTGGTCAAGGCCCACGCCCCCTTCGACACCCGCGAAAGCTTTGCCCGCTTCGTCGTTGCCCAGTACCTGTTCCAGGCCGAACTGCAGCCCTTGTACAACGACCCCGACCTGGTCGCCATTGTCCCCGACCTCGCCCAGCGCTGCCGCGCCCAGCAGGCACTGCTGGACCTGGCCGACCTGGGCACGCAAGCACCCGCCGCCCTGCGTGGTCCCCTGCAGGCCCCCAGCCTGGGTGAAGCGATGGGCTGGATCTTCGTCTCCGAAGGCTCCAAACTGGGGGCTGCGTTTCTGATCAAGCGCGCCGCTGCGCTGGGCCTCTCCGACAGCTTCGGCGCCCGCCACCTGGGCGAGCCGCTAGGCGGACGGGCCGAGGGCTGGAAGCAGTTCACCCGCATTCTTGATGGCCTGGACCTTACGGCCGAGGAAGATGCGGCGGCAGAGCGCGGCGCAGTGGCTGCCTTTGCGCGTTTCACCGAACTGCTGAAACACGCCTACGCCGTGGACGCCCAGTTGGTCTGATACGCTGTACCTGGCACCTGACCGGTGGCCGAACCGTTTTTGCAGTGAGACCATGACCCAACCTGCCCGCTCGAAACTCGCCCGCCTGCTGTATGGAATCCTGGCTTACGTAAGCCTTGGGGTGGGCTTGGTCGCCATCGTCATTCCTGGCCTGCCGACCACCGAATTCATCCTGTTGTCGGCCTGGGCGGCGACGCGCAGCTCGCCGCGCCTGTCAGCCTGGCTGGAAAACCACCGCCTGTTCGGCCCCATCCTCTACAACTGGCGTAACGGCAAGGTGATCAAGCGGCGGGCCAAGGTCAGCGCCACGGTCAGCATGTTGCTGTGTGCAGGGTTGATGCTGGTGTTTCTCGAGCATCACTGGCCCGTGTTCCTGGCCATCGCCGGCATGACCCTGGGCAACCTTTGGATCTGGTCCCGGCCAGAACACACCTGCCCGGCCCCGTCACAGGCTCAGCAGCCCTGAATACAGCGCGTAGGCCGCAAGGCCTGCGCCTGCCAGCACGGCTGCGAATATCAGCTTTTCCCACGGGCTGAACAGCGCCAGCCCACGTTCGTGCCGGGCCTTGGCAAACAGGATGACACCAGGCGCATACAGCAACGCCGACAACAGCAGGTACTTCAGGCCACCGGCGTACAGCAGCCACAGGGCATACAGCAAAGCCACCAGCGCCACCGCCAGGTCCTTGCGGCGCACAGCGGCCTGCCCTGCGTAAGTCTCTGCGCGTATGGCCAGCAACACCGCGTAGGCAGCTGACCACAGGTAAGGCACCAGAATCATCGACGATGCCAGGTAGATGAGGCTGGTATAAGTGCCAGCAGACACCAGCGTAATCAGCAGGAACCCCTGGATCATGCTGTTGGTCAGCCACAAGGCATTGACCGGCACCTGGTTGTTGTTCGCCCTGGCGAGAAAGCGCGGCATGGTGTGATCCCGAGCCGTGGCATAGAGGATCTCGGCGCACAACAGCGCCCACGACAGCAAGGCACCCAACAGTGACACAGCCAGGCCAAGGCTGATCAGCAACGCACCCCACGGCCCGACGACATGCGCCAGTACTGCGGCCAGCGAGGGGTTCTGCAGCCCGGCCAGCTCCGGTTGGGCCATGATGCCCAGCGACAGCACGTTGACCAGCACCAACAACGCCAGCACACCGACAAAGCCGACCACCGTGGCCTTGCCCACGTCCGCCCGGCGCTGGGCTCGCCCGGAATAGACACTGGCCCCCTCGATGCCGATAAACACAAATACCGTCACCAGCATCATGTTGCGCACCTGCTCCAGCACACTGCCCAGCTGTGGGCTGCCCTGGCCCCAGATATCCCGGGTAAAGATATCGGCGCGAAACGCGCAGGCCGCGATCACCACGAACAGCACCAGCGGCACCACCTTGGTCACGGTGGTGACCAGGTTGATGAACGCGGCTTCCTTGATGCCGCGCATCACCAGAAAATGCACGGCCCACAGCAGCACCGATGCGCAGCCGATGGCAGCAGGCGTATTACCTTCGCCGAACACCGGGAAGTAAAAGCCCAAGGTGCTGAACAACAGCACGAAGTAGCCGACATTGCCCAGCCAGGCACTGATCCAGTACCCCCAGGCCGACGAAAAGCCCATGTAGTCGCCAAACCCGGCCTTGGCATAGGCATAAACCCCCGAGTCAAGCTCAGGCTTGCGGTTGGCCAGGGTCTGGAACACGAATGCCAGCGCCAGCATACCCACCGCAGTGATCGCCCAACCGATCAGCACCGCGCCGGCGCCGGCTCGCGCTGCCATGTTCTGCGGCAATGAAAAGATGCCGCCCCCAATCATGGAGCCCACCACCAACGCGATCAGCGCACCCAGCGGAAGTTTCTGCGTGTTTTCGCCCATGCTCCAAGCCACACCCTATCGCTGCACTGTCATACATAGGTAACCAGATTATTGTTTATATAACCCATTGCATGTAGAGCGCCTCCCACGCCGCCGACCTGCCCCATTCATAACCCAATTGTCTATGCAGCGCGCTTGTAAAAACCTCGCGTTTGCCAACCCCTTCACACTAAACCGTTAAAACTTTTAATTTCAGCAAAAAATTTGCGATCACGGCGAAACCGTCTAGTTTCAACCCTCGCAGGCCATCAAGAGCCACTGCTCTGGAATGACATGGAGGTGCCAGCACACCAGGCCTGCAGCCGAAGCAGTCGGCACTCTCCAGGAGCCCCGTGAAGTTTTTTTTGCGACTTCACACTGCCGTGCACTGATCCACATCAGGGCATGGCCACGGCGTCGGATTTAATCTGATGTCAACTTTCTCCTGGCAGGAGTTGTTAAATGTCTGATGGTTCGGGAAAACTTAAACTCGGTGCACTAGTTGCACTTGTGGTCGGTTCCATGATCGGTGGCGGCATCTTTTCACTGCCGCAGAACATGGCCGCCAGCGCAGGTGTTGGCGCCGTCCTGATTGGCTGGGCCATTACCGCCGTGGGCATGCTGACCCTGGCGTTCGTGTTCCAGACCCTGGCCAACCGCAAGCCTGACCTCGACGGCGGAGTGTACGCCTACGCCAAGGCCGGGTTTGGCGACTACATGGGCTTTTCCTCGGCCTGGGGCTACTGGATCAGCGCCTGGTTGGGCAACGTCGGCTACTTTGTGCTGCTGTTCAGCACCCTGGGGTACTTCTTTCCGCTCTTCGGCGAAGGCAACACACCTGCCGCCATCATCGGCGCCTCGGTATTGCTGTGGGCGGTGCATTTTCTGGTGCTGCGCGGCATCAAGGAAGCCGCCTTCATCAACCTGGTCACCACCGTGGCCAAGGTCGTCCCACTGGTGCTGTTCGCGCTCATCTGCCTGTTCGCATTCAAGCTGGATGTGTTCACCGCCGACATCTGGGGGGCTGGCACGCCCGAGCTGGGCAGCGTGATGAACCAGGTGCGCAACATGATGCTGGTGACCGTGTGGGTGTTCATCGGCATCGAGGGCGCCAGCATCTTCTCGTCCCGCGCAGCCAGGCGCGCCGATGTGGGCAAGGCCACGGTGATCGGCTTCATTACCGTGCTGCTGTTCCTGGTGCTGGTCAACGTGCTGTCGCTGGGCATCATGACCCAACCCGAGCTGGCCGGCCTGCAGAACCCGTCGATGGCGGCCGTGCTGGAGCATGTGGTTGGCCACTGGGGCGCGGTGCTGATCAGCGTCGGGCTGATCATCTCGCTGCTGGGGGCGCTGCTGTCGTGGGTGCTGTTGTGCGCCGAGATCATGTTCGCTGCCGCCAAGGACCACACCATGCCGGCGTTCCTGCGCCGCGAGAATGCCAACCAGGTACCCGCCAACGCCCTGTGGCTGACCAACGCCATGGTGCAGGTGTTTCTGGTGATCACGCTGTTCTCCAACAGCACCTACCTGTCCCTGATCTACCTCGCCACCTCGATGATCCTGGTGCCCTACCTGTGGTCGGCTGCCTACGCCGTATTGCTGGCCGTGCGCGGGGAAACCTACCAACAGGCCCTGCGCGAGCGCCGCAAAGACCTGCTGATCGGTGGCATCGCCCTGCTCTACGCCATCTGGCTGCTGTACGCCGGCGGGGTGAAATACCTGCTGCTTTCGGCCCTGCTCTACGCACCTGGCGCGATCCTGTTCGCCAAGGCCAAGCGGGAACTGGGCCAGCCAGTGTTCACCCGCGTGGAAAAGCTGATCTTCACGGCCGTGGTCATCGGCGCCCTGGTGGCAGCCTTTGGCCTGTACCGCGGTTTCCTCACGCTGTGACCCACGTTTTCAATCGTATGGAGGATAGAAACCATGTCCGCTGAGAAACAGAAATACGGTGTGCATTCCGAAGCCGGCAAGCTGCGCAAGGTGCTGGTGTGCGCCCCGGGGCTGGCCCACAAGCGCCTTACCCCCAGCAACTGTGACGAACTGCTGTTCGACGATGTGATCTGGGTGGACCAGGCCAAGCGTGACCATTTCGACTTCGTTACCAAGATGCGCGAACGCGGGGTGGATGTGCTGGAAATGCACAACCTGCTGACCGATATCGTGCAGCAACCTGAAGCGCTGAAATGGATACTGGACCGCAAGATCACCCCCGACACCGTCGGCGTGGGCCTGACCAACGAAGTGCGCAGCTGGCTCGAAGGCCTGGAGCCGCGCCACCTGGCCGAATTCCTCATCGGCGGTGTGGCGGGCCAGGACCTGCCCCAGAGCGAAGGCGCCGAAGTGGTCAAGATGTACAACGATTACCTGGGCCATTCGAGCTTCATCCTGCCGCCACTGCCCAATACCCAGTTCACCCGTGACACCACGTGCTGGATCTACGGTGGCGTCACGCTCAACCCCATGTACTGGCCGGCACGCCGCCAGGAAACCCTGTTGGCTACCGCTATCTACACGTTCCACCCGCAGTTCACCGGCGCCGATTTCCAGGTGTGGTATGGCGACCCGGACAAGCAGCACGGCCAGGCCACTCTCGAAGGCGGCGACGTGATGCCGATCGGCAACGGCATCGTGCTGATCGGCATGGGTGAGCGCACCTCGCGCCAGGCCATCGGCCAACTGGCCCAGAGCCTGTTCGCCAAGGGCGCGGTACAGAAGGTGATCGTGGCTGGCCTGCCGAAATCCCGCGCTGCCATGCACCTGGACACGGTCTTCAGTTTCTGCGACCGCGACCTGGTCACGGTTTTCCCGGAAGTGGTGAGTGAAATCGTGCCGTTCATCATCCACCCCGACGAGAGCAAGCCCTATGGCATGGACGTGCGCCGCGAACACAAATCGTTCATCGAGGTGGTGGGCGAGCAACTGGGCGTGAAGCTGCGCGTGGTCGAAACCGGCGGCAACAGTTTTGCCGCCGAGCGCGAGCAGTGGGACGACGGCAACAACGTGGTGGCCCTGGAGCCGGGCGTGGTGATTGGCTACGACCGCAACACCTACACCAACACCCTGCTGCGCAAGGCCGGCGTGGAGGTGATTACCATCAGCGCCGGCGAACTGGGCCGCGGCCGCGGCGGTGGCCATTGCATGACCTGCCCGATCGTACGCGACCCGATCGACTACTGACTCCCTCACCCCGGCCGCCCCACCCGGTGGCGGCCGGCGCGTTCAGCACTCCAAGGAGAACCGTCATGGCGTTCAACATCCGCAACCGCAACCTGCTCAGCCTCGAACACCACACCACCCGCGAGCTGCGCTACCTGCTGGACCTGTCCCGTGACCTCAAGCGGGCCAAGTACACCGGCACCGAACAGCAACATCTGAAGGGCAACAACATCGCCCTGATCTTCGAAAAAACCTCCACCCGCACCCGCTGCGCATTCGAGGTGGCCGCCTACGACCAGGGCGCCAACGTCACCTACATCGACCCCAACTCGTCGCAGATCGGCCACAAGGAAAGCATGAAGGACACTGCCCGCGTACTCGGGCGCATGTACGACGCCATCGAGTACCGGGGCTTCAAGCAGGAAATCGTCGAAGAACTGGCCAAGTTCGCGGGCGTACCCGTATTCAACGGCCTGACCGACGAATACCACCCCACCCAGATGATCGCCGACGTGCTGACCATGCGTGAGCACAGCGACAAGCCGCTGCACGACATCAGCTACGCCTACCTGGGTGATGCACGTAACAACATGGGTAACTCCCTGCTGCTGATCGGCGCCAAGCTGGGCATGGATGTGCGCATCGCCGCGCCCAAGAGCCTGTGGCCCCACGATGACCTGGTGCAGCGGTGCAAGCAGTACGCCGAGGAAAGCGGCGCACGCATTACCCTCACCGAAGACGCCAAGGCTGCAGTCAAGGATGTGGACTTCATCCACACCGACGTGTGGGTGTCGATGGGCGAGCCGATCGAAGCCTGGGGCGAGCGCATCCAGCTGCTCAAACCCTACCAGGTGAACCCTGAGCTGATGAAGGCCAGCGGCAACCCACGGACCAAGTTCATGCACTGCCTGCCGGCATTCCATAACAGCGAAACCAAGGTAGGCAAGCAGATCGCCGAACAGTACCCGGACCTGGCCAATGGCATCGAAGTGACCGACGACGTGTTCGAGTCGCCCGCCTGCATCGCGTTCGAGCAGGCGGAAAACCGCATGCACACCATCAAGGCGATCCTGGTATCGACCCTGGCTGACCTCTAAACGCTTACAGCTGCAAGCTTCGAGCTCCAAGCCACAAGAAAAAGCGGCCCATTACGCGCTCCCGCCTCTCCTTGAAGCTTGAAGCTTGAAGCTTGAAGCTTGTAGCTTCCCTAACAAGGACATCTCCCATGCGTATCGTGGTTGCATTGGGCGGCAACGCCTTGCTGCGTCGCGGTGAACCGATGACCGCCCAGAACCAGCGGGCCAACATCCGTACCGCCACCGAACAGATCGCCAGGATCCACCCGGGCAACGAACTGGTGATCGCCCACGGCAATGGCCCGCAGGTAGGGCTGCTGTCCCTGCAGGGCATGGCCTACAAACCCGACGAAGCCTACCCGCTGGATGTGCTGGGGGCGGAAACCGAAGGCATGATCGGCTACATGATCGAGCAGGAACTGGGCAACCTGCTGGACGCCGAGGTGCCTTTTGCCACCCTGCTGACACAGGTGGAAGTGGACGCTGACGACCCTGCCTTCAACGACCCCACCAAATTCATCGGCCCGGTGTACAGCCAGGCCGAAGCCCAGCAGCTGGCGGCAGAAAAAGGCTGGGTGGTGAAGGCCGACGGCGACAAGTATCGGCGTGTAGTCGCCAGCCCCGCGCCCAAGCGCATCTTCGAGATCCGCCCGATCAAATGGTTGCTGGAAAAAGGCACCATCGTGATTTGTGCCGGTGGCGGGGGCATCCCCACCCTCTACGATGAAAACGGCAGGCTCAAGGGCATCGAGGCCGTCATCGACAAGGACCTGTGCTCGGCGCTGCTGGCCGAACAACTGGAGGCAGACCTCCTGGTCATCGCCACCGACGTGGATGCGGCGTACATTGACTTTGGCAAGCCAACGCAGAAGGCCATTGCCCAGGCTCACCCCGATGAGCTGGGCAAGCTGGGCTTCGCGGCCGGGTCCATGGGGCCGAAGGTGCAGGCAGCCTGCGATTTTGCCGGGCATACGGGCAAGGTGGCTGTGATCAGTTCACTGGCCAACATCGAAGACATCGTCAAGGGCACTGCCGGCACCCGCGTTTCAACCGCAAACCCCGGGATCAGCTACCGTTGATTGCAGTCGGCGGGCGTGCAGCGCCCGCCATAACCTTTGCGTAGGAGACCCCCATGGCCAAGTACGAGCCCGGTCACGTACACATCGAGCGCACCGCGCTCAACAAGAACGACCACAGTTATGACCTGAAAGTGGACTACGAGGCGTCTACCGACCCCACTGAGGGCCGTGGCATCCAGTTCCGCATGCACGGCAACATCGAGGGCAAGCCGGTGGATGAGGCCTTCTTCCTGCCCAAGGACCAGGTACTGCCCAGCTTTCTCATGCAACTGACGCGCAGGGCCCAGGCCTACTTGGCTGCGCCGAAAAAATTCGAAAGCCTGGCCTCGCCCCACCGCATCTATGACTGGATGTTCGAGGACATCCGCGCAAAACTGGATGTGAAGTCTGGCGACCCGATCAAGCCCGAACACCTGGGGTAGGCCGGGGCCGTCACGGGCGCGGCGATGTTGAGGCATACTAGCGCCCTCCCCGGCCATATCCGATTGCCCCAATGCGTATCCACGTCAGCTTCATCGACCGTGTCGGCATCACCCAGGAAGTCCTGGCCCTGCTCGGTGCCCGCCACCTCAACCTGGATGCGGTGGAGATGGTGCCGCCAAACGTCTACATCGACGCCCCCACCCTGAGCCCGGCGGTACTCGAAGAGCTGCACGATGCCTTGTTCGACGTAGCAGGCGTGCAAGCTGTAGAGGTGGTCGACATTCTGCCGGGCCAACGGCGCCACCTGCAGCTCGATGCCCTGCTCACGGCCATGAGCGACCCCGTGCTGGCGGTGGACCGTGCGGGCAAGGTGCTGCTGGCCAACCCCGCCTTGATCGCACTGTGCGGCCGCGAGTCCACCGGGCGGTCGGTGGGCGAGCTGTTCGGCGACCCGGCCTTGCTGCCCACCCTGCTGGAAAGCAACTTCCACCTGCCCATGCGCGAGATGCAGCTCAACGGCCAGAGCCTGCTGCTTGATGCCATGCCGATCACCCACACCGGCGGCCTGCTGACCCTGTACCCGCCAACACGCATGGGCGAGCGCCTGTCGGCCCTGCGCCACGACCACGCCGAAGGGTTCGATGCACTGCTGGGCGAATCGCCTGCCATTCGCACCCTCAAGGCGCGGGCCCTGCGGGTGGCGGCGCTGGACGCACCGCTGCTGGTGCATGGCGAAACCGGTACCGGCAAGGAGCTGGTGGCCCGCGCCTGCCATGCCATCAGCAGCCGCAGCAGCGCCCCATTCCTGGCCCTGAACTGCGCCGCGCTGCCCGAGAGCCTGGCCGAGAGCGAACTGTTCGGCTACGCCCCAGGTGCCTTTACCGGCGCACAACGCGGCGGTAAACCGGGGCTGATGGAGCTGGCCAACCAGGGCACGGTGTTCCTCGATGAAATCGGTGAAATGTCGCCCTACTTGCAGGCCAAGCTGCTGCGTTTTCTCAGCGATGGCAGCTTCCGCAGGGTGGGTGGGGACCGGGAAGTGAAGGTGAATGTGCGCATCATCAGCGCCACCCACCGCGACCTGGAGCAAATGGTGGCCGAGGGCACGTTCCGCGAAGACCTGTTCTACCGCCTGAACGTGCTCAACCTGCAGGTGCCGCCACTGCGCGACCGGGGGCAGGACATCATCATGCTGGCGCACTTCTTCATGCAGCAAGCCTGCACGCAAATCCAACGCCCGGCCTGCCGGCTCACCCCGGAAACCCATTCAGCACTGCTGGCCAACCCATGGCCGGGCAACGTGCGCCAGCTGCAGAACGTGATATTCCGCGCTGCGGCCATCTGCGAGAGCAACCTGGTGGATATCGGCGACCTGGATATCGCCGGCACCTCGGTCGCCCGTGGCCACGACGGCGACGTGGCCAGCCTGGCGCAGGCGGTAGGCGATTTCGAGCGCGAGCTGCTGCAACGCCTGTACGCCAGCTACCCTTCAACCCGGCAACTGGCGGCCCGCCTGCAAACCTCCCACACCGCCATCGCCCAGCGCCTGAAAAAGTACGGCATTCCGGGGAAAGGCTGATTTTGTCGGCAATTTCCCTGAATTGTTCAGACTTTTCCTAGGATTTCGCCAGATACGCTCTGACGTGTGCCTCGTAGAATGACAGCAGTGCAATCCTGCCTGTCACCCCGCTAAACCGCCCAAGAGCGGTCTGTGGTTCGCTACTGGATATAACGAGAGTACCTGATGTTAGAACTCGATTTTTACGGCACGCTGGTGGCTGCCTCCCTGGTGTTGCTGCTCGGGCGCGGCCTGGTCGCGCGCATTGGTTTTTTGCGCGCCTACAACATTCCCGAGCCTGTGGCCGGTGGCTTGGTGGTAGCCATCGCGCTGCTGGCGATGCGCAGTTTCGACCTGCACGTGCAGTTTGACACCTCCCTGCAAACCCCACTGATGCTGGCCTTCTTCGCCACCATCGGCCTGAGCGCCGACTTCGCCAGCCTGAAAAAAGGCGGCAGGGCGGTAGGGGTGTTCCTGCTTGCGGTCACCAGCCTGCTGGTGGTGCAGAATGCGCTGGGCATCAGCCTGGCTACAGCGTTGGGCCTGGACCCGCTGATGGGCTTGCTGGCCGGCTCCATCACGCTGTCGGGGGGCCACGGCACCGGTGCCGCCTGGGGCGCGACGTTCTCAGAAACCTACGGCCTGGCTTCAGCGTCGGAACTGGCCATGGCCTCTGCTACCTTCGGCCTGGTACTCGGTGGCCTGATCGGCGGCCCGGTTGCCCGCCTGCTGATCAAGCGGGTTACCCCACCCGGCCTTGCGGGCGATGCACCGCAACTGCCCACGGGTTTCGAGCAACCTGAAAAAGAACGCCTCATCACGTCTTTTTCCTTCATCGAAACCCTGGCCCTGATTGCCGTGAGCCTACTGGCAGGTACGCTGTTGAACGGGTTGCTGAAAGGCACCCCCTTCGAGCTGCCGAACTTCGTGTGCGTGTTGTTTGTGGGCGTGGTGCTGCGCAACGGGCTCTCGGCCTTTGGTTTCTATCAGGTGTTCGAGCGGGAAGTATCGGTGCTGGGCAATGTCAGCCTGTCGCTGTTCCTGGCCATTGCCCTGATGTCGTTGAAGCTGTGGGACCTGTCAGCCCTGGCCCTGCCCTTCTTCGTGCTGCTGGCCGCGCAGACCTTGGTGATGGCACTGTTTGCCATCTTCGTGACCTTCCGCGTGATGGGGCGCAACTACGATGCCGCCGTACTCGCTGCCGGGCACTGCGGCTTCGGCCTGGGCGCTACACCAACGGCAATCGCCAACATGCAAGCGGTTACCCAGCGTTTCGGGCCGTCCCATGTCGCGTTTCTGGTGGTGCCGATGGTAGGGGCGTTCTTCATTGACCTGATCAACGTGGTGGTGATCAAGCTGTACCTGGCGTTGCCGTTTTTTCAGTGAGCCAAGCTGGCTTATGACGCCGCGGTTTATGCCGTGAACAAGCCCCTCACCCGGGTACGGGCGGGGGGGCTTTAGCTGAGGTCAGGCGGCGCCCGGAGAACACTCATGACGCTCATTCTTTGCCGAGCGCTGCCGGGCGACGTTGACGCAGATAGCGCTGAACAGGGCGTTCGAGCCAGCGGTGGCTTACCAGGCTCAATGGAATGAGGATGGCAAAAAACAGCAGCATCACCCATTCCTGGTAGAACACCGTCCGCGGAAAAGCAAAGGCATCGAGCGCTAGGGCAAAGATGATCTGCAGCGGAAAGTGAATGAGGTAGGACGCATAACTGATATCCCCCAGCCAGCCCCAACGCCGTCCGAGCCCTTGCCAAAGAAAGCCCAGCCCCGCCAGCGCCGCCACCAGAAGCGGATAGCACACATATAGAAGCAGGTTACCGTTCAATGCATCGGCCCCATGGATCAACCACCCCCACGCAACGATGCACAACGGCACCGTAACCCACACGGCGCCGGTATCGCCTGCCCAGCGCCTGATCTGTTGCAGCAACCCATAGGTCACACCGCCGATGAAAAAGCAGAGCACGCCGCTGCCGAGCTTGTACACCTGCGGGTAAAGATAGCTTCCCAATGCCAGTGCTAACACGGTCAGCGGCCATCTTCCGCGGCGGCTCAGGCAGACCAGAAAGAATACGGCATACAACAATATCTCTACTGACACGGACCAGATCGGGGCGTTGAACGACCAACCTTTTTCCAGCCCCCACGCAGGCATCATCAACAGATTGAGTACGGCGTGGTAGGCATCATTGAAGGGGTAGACGAAATAGCCCTGATGACTGTTCGAATAGGCACTTTGCAACCCAGCCACTGCCAGGAAGGTCACTAGGTGCAAAGGATACAACCGAGTCAAACGATCCCAGGCGAAGCGCGCAGCAGGAAGGGAGCGGTTCGCCACCTCGTTAGCAAAAAGCCAATAGAAAACAAAGCCGGAAAGCGTGAAGAACAGCTGAACTGCCAGGCCCCCGTGCTGGTACAGCAGCGTAAAAGGCTTGAAGAACGGCTGCTGGGCAGGATCGAAATTGACAGGCGCGCCGCCGTCGTAGAAAAAATGCTGCCAATGCCAGAATACGACGCACAAAGCAGCCACGCCACGTAGCACGTCTAGCGTGTAGAGCCTGTTTTCACTGTTGGGTAGAGCCACATTCACTGCCTCGTTCGCTTGGCCATCACGGCCCTCACGTTTACTTCAAATGCCCTAAAGGCCCTGGAAAATGTCTGACATCGTTGCATTTCAATGATGAGGTGTCTGAATACGGTTAGGACCGCAGGAGCAGCCGAGACAACCTCCTATACAACGGCATTCGCATGCGGGGCGAGAATAGGTTTTGCGTTTTCTATCTGCAATGAAAACCGAGGCAGGCCCTGATCTTTGGGAAATGGATGACGAATGACTGACCGCGATGGCTGCCCCAATTTTTCCATTCGTGAGGCGTTCCTCAGTGACCTGATCAATCTGATGGTGATCAAGCTGTGCTTGGGGTTGCCGTTTTTTCAGTGAGCCAAGCGGGCTTATGACGCTATGCCGTGAAGTAGCCCCTCGACCGGATACGGGCGGGGGGCTATAGGGAGGTTAGGCGTCTTTGAAGCCCGGCAGGCCTTGTTCTTGGCGCCAGCGTTTGACTTCATCAACAATAGCTTGAGGTGAATCTTTGATACCCACCTTGCTAGGTTTGAAAATCACATCACATCCTTTAGGGTGTTCCGAAAGCTTCTCGAATTTGATAATCCCGCTTGAGTGAGCACGGTCAGAGGGATACAACACCGGATCTGCATGATAGATACCATAAACAAGTCTAAAAAATTCCTGTTCGGTATAGTCAGATATTTTTTCCTGCATAATTTATTTACCTTTATGCTTCTGAATGTGATGATGTGGGCCCATTAAAACAAGGTTATCGAAATCATAAACACCTCCCCCATCAGAAATACTTACGATATGATGTAGCTCCCACTTATTCCGATGACCGACTCGCTCGCTGGCGAAAGCGACGGGGGCTCGCCCACGTCGCATCGCCAAAAGATCAGCAGTATCAAATTGCCCTTCAAACAGTGGGCTTCTTCCAATCATTTGCCAAAACCTTCGACGAAAAGCGCCCCAGCTACTAAATTTTTTTCCTCGCAACTTACTGGCAATCTGAGCAGGTATGGGTATGCCCTCCCGAGCGCCTTCGACAAGAAGCGTACCATCGATAAGCTTACCTTTCCCCGTCACGACCCCCGGAAGGTTCCGGCGGCTCTTGAACATCACATAAAGCGGAGCCAACCCGGAGTCGATCGGGAAAATGATGACGTAGTCATCGAACCCGACGTCAGGCAGGTCCGGGTAAACATCCAGCCGGCCGTCAAGCGGCTCCAGTGTCGGGCCTACCATTTTGTTATCGCTGGGCGAGGTAGGTGGTAATACTGTGGAGCTGCCCGACGACTCTACCGCAGGCGTCCAGACCACTGTTCTGGAGGGTATGTCGTCCGTGATGACGGTGTAGCTGCCGGTCTGCGCGTCATACTGGGCGAGCAGTACCGGCACCGCCGAAGGAAGGGCTGAGCCATCGGTACGCGCGGCGAACAACTCTGCAGGGCCATCAAGGTCCTGCCTCTCGCCCATGCGAAATGGAAGGTCTAGCGCCCCACGTTCGACCGCCTCGGCCTGGGCCGCAGCATCAAGCTCAACCGAGAGCTCGCCCAGCGGCAGGGTGAGTAGATAGTTCCCCAAGGGCTTCACTGGGCGCCGTCGTTCGGCATTACCCAATTTGGGCGCGTACAGCAGGGCGGCGAGGCCAACCAGAAACGGCGCCACCAGCGCCTCCACCGGCGCCACACTCAATGAGCTGACAGCAGCCCTGATGGCACTCCCCAGCGCTGCGCCAGCGACCACTGCGGGCGGCGCACCGGACGACATGACCACCTTGGGCTCGGACACTGGCCCTGCAGGTGGCACAAGGTAGGTATTGGCCTGCCGAATAGCCTGCTCTGCCAAGGCCTTTTCGGCAGCCGCCTTGGCTGCCGCAGCCTGCCGCGCCTCGGCCTCAGCCTGGGCTCGAGCCAGCGCCGCTGCGTGCGCCGCCTTCAGGGCTTCCTCATGGGCCCGGCGCTGAGCCTCCTCATGGGCCCGCGCCTGCGCCTCGGCCTCGGCAAAGGCTTGAGCTTCGGCGTGGGCGCGAGCCTGGGCCTCGGCTAACCGTTCTGCCTCGGCCTGGATGGCAGCCTGGGCAACGGCATTCGCAACCTCTTGCCGCAGCGCTGCAAGCTGCCCTTCGAGCTGCTGAATTTCTGCATCGCGCAGCTGTACCGTATAAGCGGCGAGGTAAGCATCATTCAACGCCTGCTGCAGGTCCGATGACTTGATACGGCCCGACGCGATATTTTGAAATGCAGCATGAGCGTACGTCGATGGATGCTTGCCCAAAGGGCTGGAACCGTAAAAACGGTTGGCCAGTTCGGTGCGGTACGCGCGATCGGCATGTTTCAAGGCCAGTAGTTTTGATCGCCCCTGTATTCCATTGTTTAACCTTTCGACAACGGTTGCCGAGGGGGCAGTGACGCTGCGGCAAGGGCATTGACTTCCTGCTCAAGCGAACTGGGCAGGCGGGATAATTGTTCTGAATAAAAACGTCTGGCAACTTCATCTGCGATCCTGAATGCATTGCCAGCGGTGGCAGTGAACCCATCCAAAATAGGACCCGTTTGATTAGGTAAGTTACCTGAAGAACTAGAGGCCCCTGGCCGACTGGGTTGCGCCCCGACGAACGTGGGTGGCAGGGTAACCTGTCTTTTTTTACGAGACACGCCATGACTCCTTTTCAATTATTGAATAGTGCTTTCCCTCCTCATTAACCTGACCAATGCAAATATAAATTCCCAGCGTGCACAATTACCTAAGGAAACCCAACTAATAACTATGAACGAAGGTTATCCCATTCCCGTTCGACAAATATTTCAGAAGCCGAATATAGGAAATTTCCGACTTATCTCTAAGTCGATTCCTAGCGTGAAGAATCAAAGGAAGAGTCAATGCACAATAAAAACAAGCGCCAAGCCGTATCGAATTCGTAACGACGTAACGAAAACGAAACGACCCTTATAAGGCGCACCCTCCCAACGGACTGAAGGGAAAAGGCTTTTTAGGTCGAAGCCAATCGTAATGAATTCGCTACACACCACCCCCACCAATAGCCTCATGACCCGCTCAACCCGCTGGTTTAAAGGGGCTTTCATCAGTTGGCCACATTATTGCTAGCAATCTTCTACCTAGAGCGCGAGCCCAATCGCGCCACTGTCCCGGTTCACGAGGAGCCCCCATGAGCGAGTTGCGTTTCACCGAAGATCACGAATGGCTGCGCGTCGAAGCCGATGGCACTGTCACTGTGGGCATTACGGCCTATGCTCAGAATGCCCTCGGCGATGTGGTCTACGTGCAACTGCCCGAGCTTCAGCACTACGAGAAGGGTGCCGAAGCGTCCACCGTGGAATCGGTGAAAGCGGCCAGCGGGGTGTACATGCCCCTGGCCGGCGAGGTGGTCGCCGTCAATGACGCCCTCAACGACAGCCCTGAGCGGGTCAACGAAGCGCCCATGGGTGATGGCTGGTTCTTCCGCTTCAAGCCAGCCGACATGAACGATGTCACCGCCCTGCTCGACCAGCAGGCCTATGACCGCCTGCTCAACGCCAACGACGACGCCTGAGGAAACCGCCATGACCATCAACCTCGGCACTGCCAACGAATTCATCGCCCGCCATATCGGCCCGCGCGCCGAAGACGAGCAGGCCATGCTCGCCACCCTGGGTTTCGACTCGCTGCAAGCCATGACAGACGCCGTCATCCCTGCGTCCATCAAAGGCACCAGCGTGCTGGGTGAGCACAACGGCCAGAGCGAAGCTGATGCGCTGGCAGCGCTCAAAGCCATCGCCAGCAAGAACCAGCTGTTCAAAAGCTATATTGGCCAGGGTTACTACAACACCCACACCCCTGCGCCCATTCTGCGCAACCTGCTGGAGAACCCGGCCTGGTACACGGCCTACACGCCTTACCAGCCAGAAATTTCCCAGGGGCGCCTGGAAGCACTGCTCAACTTCCAGACGCTGGTCTGCGACCTGACCGGCCTGCCGATTGCCAACGCGTCCTTGCTGGACGAAGCCACCGCTGCCGCCGAAGCCATGACCTTCTGCAAGCGCCTGTCGAAGAACAAGGCCAGCCACAGCTTCTTCGCATCGGTCCACTGCCACCCGCAAACTCTCGATGTACTGCGCACCCGTGCAGAACCCCTGGGTATCAGCATCGAGGTGGGGGATGAACGTGAGCTGGGCGATGTCAGTGCGTATTTCGGCGCGCTGCTGCAATACCCGGCCAGCACCGGCGAAGTGCTGGACTACCGCGAAGTGGTGCAGCGGTTCCATGATGCCAACGCGCTGGTGGCCGTATCAGCCGACCTGCTGGCGCTCACCCTGCTGACCCCGCCTGGCGAATTCGAGGCCGACGTGGCCATCGGCAGCGCCCAAAGGTTCGGGGTGCCGCTGGGCTTCGGCGGGCCACACGCGGCCTACTTTGCCACCCGTGACGCGTTCAAGCGCGACATGCCGGGCCGGCTGGTGGGCGTGTCCATCGACCGCTTCGGCAAAACGGCCCTGCGCCTGGCCATGCAGACCCGCGAGCAACACATTCGCCGTGAGAAAGCCACCAGCAACATCTGCACGGCGCAAGTACTGCTCGCCAACATCGCCAGTATGTTTGCCGTGTACCACGGTCCCCAAGGGCTCAAGCGCATCGCCGAGCGCATTCATCGGCTGACCTCGGTGCTGGCCGCAGGCCTGCGTGCGCTGGGTATCCAGCCGGTGGGCAGCAGCGCGTTCGACACCCTCACCCTGGCCACCGGCGGCAATACTGCCAGCCTGCACGAAGCGGCTCGCGCCCAGGGCATCAACTTGCGCCAGGTGGATGCCGGGCATGTGGGCATTTCGCTGGACGAAACCAGCACCCAGGCCGATGTGCAAAGCCTGTGGCAGCTGTTGGGCGGCGACCAGCCTCAGCCTGATTTCGACGCACTGGCCGCCACCAGCACGGCGCTGCTGCCAGAGACGCTGCTGCGCAGCTCTACCTATCTGGAACACCCGGTGTTCAACCGCTACCACAGCGAAACCGAACTGATGCGCTACCTGCGCAGGCTGGCCGACAAGGACCTGGCGCTGGACCGCAGCATGATCCCGCTGGGTTCATGCACCATGAAACTCAACGCTGCCAGCGAAATGATCCCGGTGACCTGGGCCGAATTCGGTAACCTGCACCCTTTCGCCCCGGCTGAGCAAAGCCAGGGTTACCTGCAGATGACCAACGAGCTGGAAGCGATGCTGTGCGCTGCCACCGGCTACGATGCCGTGTCGCTGCAGCCCAATGCCGGCTCACAGGGCGAGTATGCCGGCCTGCTGGCGATCCGCGCCTACCACCGCAGCCGCAATGAAGGGCATCGCGATATCTGCCTGATCCCATCGTCGGCGCACGGTACCAACCCGGCCACGGCCCACATGGCCGGCATGCAGGTGGTGGTCACCGCCTGTGACGCGCGCGGCAATGTCGATGTGGCCGACCTGCGGGCCAAAGCGCTGGAGCACCGTGACCGCCTCGCCGCGCTGATGATCACCTACCCGTCCACCCATGGCGTGTTCGAAGAGGCAATCGGCGAGATCTGCTCAATCATCCACAGCAATGGTGGCCAGGTGTATATCGACGGCGCCAACATGAACGCCATGGTCGGCCTGTGCGCACCGGGCAAGTTCGGCGGCGACGTGTCCCACCTCAACCTGCACAAAACGTTCTGCATACCCCATGGCGGCGGTGGCCCGGGTGTTGGCCCGATTGGCGTCAAGTCGCACCTGGCGCCGTTCCTGCCGGGCCATGCTGCGCTGGCCAACCCGACAGGGGCCGTGTGTGCGGCACCGTTCGGCAGTGCCAGCATCCTGCCCATCACCTGGATGTACATCCGCATGATGGGGGGCGCAGGCCTCAAGCGCGCCTCGCAGATGGCGATCCTCAATGCCAACTACATCGCCCGCCGCCTGGAAGAGCACTACCCGGTGCTGTACACCGGCAGCAACGGCCTGGTTGCCCACGAATGCATCCTCGACCTGCGCCCGCTCAAGGACAGCAGCGGCATCAGCGTGGACGATGTAGCCAAGCGGCTGATCGATTTCGGCTTCCACGCCCCGACCATGTCCTTCCCGGTGGCTGGCACGCTGATGATCGAGCCGACCGAGAGCGAGTCCCGGGAAGAACTCGACCGTTTCTGCAACGCCATGATCCAGATCCGCGAAGAAATCCGCGCCGTCGAGAATGGCACCCTGGACAAGGATGACAACCCGCTGAAAAACGCACCGCACACTGCCGCAGAGCTGGTGGGTGAATGGGCCCATGGTTACACCCGCGCACAGGCGGTGTACCCGCTGCCGAGCCTGATCGAGGGCAAGTACTGGCCACCGGTAAGCCGCGTCGACAACGTGTACGGCGACCGCAACCTGGTGTGCGCATGCCCACCGATCGAAAGCTACCAGGATGCATGAAGCCGTTGCCTGGCCTGGCCGTTGCCAGGTCAGCCAGCCCTACCCGAGTCGCAAGGAGTCACTGATGTCCCAAGCACTGCTCAAGACCCCGCTGCATGCCCTGCACCTTGAACTGGGTGCGCGCATGGTGCCGTTTGCCGGGTACGACATGCCCGTCCAGTACCCACTGGGTGTGCTCAAGGAGCATTTGCACACCCGCGAACAGGCCGGCCTGTTCGATGTTTCACACATGGGGCAGATTCTGCTGCAAGGCAGCGATGCCGCCCCTGCCCTGGAAACCCTGGTACCGGTCGATATCCTCGACCTGCCGGTGGGCCTGCAGCGTTATGCCATGTTCACCAACGAACAAGGCGGCATTCTCGACGACCTGATGGTGGCCAACCTGGGCAATGACACCTTGCTGCTGGTGGTCAACGCTGCGTGCAAAGACCACGACCTGGCCCACCTGCAAGCACACATCGGCGCGCGCTGCAGCGTGCAACCCCTGTTCGAGCAGCGTGCCCTGCTGGCCCTGCAAGGCCCCGCTGCGGCGCAGGTGCTGCAGCGCCTGGCACCGGAAGTGGCCGGAATGACGTTCATGCAACTGCATGCGGTGCGGTTGCTGGGCGAAGACTGCTGGGTCAGCCGCTCCGGCTACACCGGGGAGGACGGCTACGAGATCTCGGTGCCGGCCAGTGCAGCCGAGGCCTTGGCGCGCAGGCTGCTGGCCGAACCCGAGGTACAGCCGATCGGCCTGGGGGCACGTGACTCCCTGCGGCTAGAGGCCGGCCTGTGCCTGTATGGCCACGACATGAACCCCGAAACCACGCCGGTTGAAGCCAGCCTGCTGTGGGCTGTGTCCAAGCCGCGCCGTGCAGACAGTGCCCGTGCCGGGGGCTTCCCAGGCGCTGAGGCCCTGTTCAGGCAGCAGCGCGAGGGCGTCGCCCGCAAGCGCGTGGGGCTATTACCGCAGGAACGCACCCCCGTACGTGAGGGCGCCGATATCGTAGATGCCCATGACAACCCAGTCGGCAAAGTGTGCAGCGGCGGTTTTGGGCCGACACTCGGTGCACCCGTGGCAATGGGTTATATCGACAGTGAACAGGCGGCAGTTGATACGTCGTTGTTTGCAGTTGTCCGCGGTAAGAAAGTGGCCCTGAAGGTGAGCAAAATGCCTTTTGTGACGCCACGTTACTACCGCGGTTGATGGGCATTGAGGCAGGTGACAAAACCCCGTTGTATAGACGTTTTCGAACCTGCCTAATAACTTTTTGAACACGGCGCCAGGCCAGCCACCATGCCGTTTCCGACACATTGGTCGGTAACGGGCAAGGCGCCGATTTTAGCCCCTGCCCAGGGCTTGTTTTTCGTTCGGGAGTTGGCGTAGAGTCACCTCACTGTGTTTGCATGGGTCGCAACAGTTCGTGACCTGGGCCAGTAGCCGCATTCTGCTACAACCCGTTCGACGTCTCTTACTTTCCTGCAACCCAGCCCGGTAATCTTTCGCGTACTCATAACGTGAAAGAAACTGTCATCAAAATTTAAGCGTCATAGGAAATAAGACAATGGCTGAGCGTCAGAACGGTACCGTCAAGTGGTTCAATGACGAAAAAGGTTACGGTTTCATCACCCCAGAAAGCGGTGCTGATCTGTTCGTGCACTTCCGCGCCATCGAAGGCAACGGCTTCAAAAGCCTGAAGGAAGGCCAGAAAGTCTCCTTCGAAGCTGTCCAGGGCCAAAAAGGCCTGCAGGCAGACAAGGTCCAGGTGCTCGGTTAACCCGCACCAGACCCAGAGAAAAGCCCCTGCCAAGTGCAGGGGCTTTTTTTTGCCCGTAGAATAGGGCTCCGTTTTCTGGAGCTGTCCTGCATGTCCAAGCCTCTGCTGTTACCTCAGGGTGATTTTCCACCGGTTGGCCTGGGCCGACGCCTGGCTGCAATGTTCTATGACTTTTTGCTGTGTACGGCACTGCTGATCGTCACTGCCGGCGCCTACAAGATGATCCAGATGGCCATCATCGGCGAAGCACGCATGCGCACGCTGACCGAGGCCGGTGCACTGGATGGCGACCCGTTACTGTCCACCGTGCTGGTGTTCGTGCTGTTCGGTTTCTTTGCCAAGTTCTGGACCCACGGCGGGCAGACACTGGGCATGCAGGTATGGGGGATACGGGTACAGAACCCGGATGGTACGGCCATCAGCCTGTGGCAGGCGCTGCTGCGCTTCGTGGTGTCGATAGCGTCGTGGCTATGCCTGGGGTTGGGGTTTTTCTGGGCGCTGGTGGACACGCGCAAACGGGGCTGGCACGACATCTATTCCGAGAGCCAGTTGGTGCGGGTGCCGAAGCGGCGCTAGGGTGTCAGGGGCTTGGGGCTGCTGGGCAGCCCATCGCGACCTGCGGTCGCTCCTACAAGGGGACCGCAGGTCGGCGGGGGTATTACCCTGCTCTACGCAGTAACCACAACCCGGCCAAGGCGCAGATGCCGGCCGGCAACACCACGGCCAACAAGGGCGGGAAGCCGAACACCTGGCTGGATGGCCCCAGCAGGTCCTGGGCAATGCGGAACACGAAGCCCACCAATACGCCGGTGAACACGCGTTGGCCCAGGGTGACCGAACGCAGTGGCCCGAAGATGAAGGAAATGGCCATCAGTACCAGCGCTGCGGTCACAGCCGGTTGCAGCACCTTGGTCCAGAACGCCAGCCAGTAGCGCGCGTTGTTCAGGCCCTGGTCGGACAGGTAGTGGATGTAGTCCCACAGGCCGGTGATCGACAGCGACTCCGGTGCGACGACAACGGTATTGAGCAACTGCGGCGTAACCGACACATCCCACTTCTCTTCAGGGGCCTGCACTACCTCGGTATGGTCGCCGCGGAAGAACGTGGTGCGCACATCGCTGAGTACCCACTGCTCGTTTTCATAACGGGCCCGGCGCGCGAAGCTGGAACTGATGATCTTGCGCTGGTCGTCGAAACGGTAGCGTGTCACCCCCAGCAGCAGGTTGTTCGGCTGCACCGAGTTGATATGGACGAACTCCTCGCCCTGGCGGTGCCACATGCCGCGCTTGGAGCTCTGCGCTTCACCGCCACCTTGCGCCAGTGAGCGATCGGCCTGGGCCGTATTCTCGGTGACCGGCGCCACGTATTCGCCAATCAGCAGGCCGACCAGCATCAGTACCAGCATGGGCTTCATCACCGCCCAGACGATACGGCCGATGGAAACACCCGCCGCACGCATGATGGTCAGCTCGCTGCTGCTGGCCAGGGTACCCAGGCCAATCAGGCAGCCGATGAGCGCCGCCATCGGCAGCATGTCGTACACACGGCGCGGGGCGGTAAGCAGCACATACTTGCCTGCATCCATCACCGTGTAGGTATCGCTCAGGTCACCCATCTCGTCGATGAAGGCAAACAGGGACGCCAAACCGAGGATGATCCCCAGTACGGCCAGAATGGCCATGAGCACGCTCTGGCCGATGTAGCGGTCGAGCTTAGCCACGGGTCACCTCCGCACGGCGGGCAGCACGCTTGAGGCGCAGGGGCTCCCAGTACATGATCCCCAGCCCGATCAGCAGGAACAGACCGTGGACCCACCACATGCCCAGGCCAATGGGCAGCTTGCCTTTCTCGAGGGCACCGCGAACGGAAATCAGCATTGTCAGGTAAGCCATGTACAGAAGAATTGCCGGCAGCAGCTTGAGGAAGCGCCCCTGCCGAGGGTTGGCGCGGGACAGCGGCACCGCCAGCAGGGTCACGATGAAGACCAGGATGGGCAGCGACAGCCGCCACTGCAGCTCGGCGCGCTCGCGCAGGTCCGTCGAGCCGAACAGCTCGGTGGTGGGGATGGCTTCGCGCTCGGTGACCTCTTCGCTCACCTCCGGCTTGGGCAGCAGCACACCGTAGGTGTCGTACTTGATGGCGCGGTAATCGGCCTGGCCCGGGTTGCCGTCGTAGCGGTAGCCGTTTTCCAGCACCAGATAGCGGTTGCCGTCGGCCTGGATTTCCTGGTGACCACGCTCGGCCACCAGCACCGATGGGGCGCGGTCCTTGGTCTTGTCCTGGTTGAAGCGTTTTTCCGAAATGAACACCCCGGCAAGGTTCACCCGGTCATCCGACAGCTGTTCGGTGTAGGTCACCCGGGAACCGTCGCGCAGGGTCTGGAAGCGGCCCGGCACCAAGGTGTCGAACTCGGTCAGGGCATCCTGCTGGCTGATGATCTTCTGCACCTGGGCAACGCCCAGCGGTGCCAGGCTCAGGCTCAGCCAGGCAACCAGCAGTGCCACCAGCGCGGCAGGCGCCATGGTCATGCCCAGCAGACGCTGCTGGCTCATGCCCGTGGCCGAGAGCACGGTCATTTCGCTTTCCAGGTACAGACGGCCATAGGCAAGCAGGATGCCCAGGAACAGCCCCAGCGGCAGGATGAGTTGCAGGAACCCTGGCAGGCGGAAGCCCATGATCAGGAACAGCACGCCCGGGTCGAGCACGCCCTGGGCAGCCTGGGCCAGGTACTTGATGAAGCGGCCGCTCATGATGATCACCAGCAGCACTGCGCTGACGGCGCTCAAGGTCACCAGGACCTCGCGGGACAGATAACGAAAGACGATCAAACCAGACACTCCTGGGCTGTCAGCACGGACTGCCATTGAATGGCACCAGACGATGACTTAGTACATCCAAGGCCAATGCGGGTTCGCCACAGGCGAACCTTCATATAAAGTGCGCGCATTATCCTGTGATTGACCGCCCCTGTCACTTGGCGCGCATCAAGCCGCACAACGGGGTTGTCAGCACGCTTGCCGCAGGCTCAAACTGGCAGCTTTTCCGCTGGCGCGCCATGGCGCGGCCAGCCCCGTCCAGAGCGCCGGCACACACGGCGCCACACGTATCGATCATTCGGGGACCCTGACATGGAACTGGTTGTAAAAAGCGTAGCCGCTGCATCCGTAAAAACTGCAACGCTGGTGATCGCAGTTGGTGAAAAACGTACGCTGGGCGCCGTGGCCAAGGGCGTAGACCAGGCCTGCGAAGGCGCCATCAGCGCCGTGCTCAAGCGTGGCGACCTGCTCGGCAAGCCGGGCCAGACCCTGCTGCTGCACAATGTGCCGGGCCTCAAGGCCGAACGTGTGCTGCTGGTTGGCTGCGGCAAGGATGAAGCCCTGGGCGACCGCGCCTGGCGCAAGCTGGTGGCAAGCGTTGCCGGCGTACTCAAGGGCCTGAATGGCGCCGATGCCGTGCTGGCCCTGGATGATATCGCAGTCAACAACCGCGACGCCCACTACGGCAAATACCGCCTGCTGGCCGAAACCCTGCTGGACGGCGAATACGTATTCGATCGTTTCAAAAGCCAGAAAGCCGAGCCCCGCGCCCTGAAAAAAGTCACCCTGCTGGCCGACAAGGCGGGCCAGGCCGAGGTCGAGCGTGCCGTGCAACATGCCAGCGCCATCGCCACCGGCATGGCCTTCACCCGCGACCTGGGCAACCTGCCGCCAAACCTGTGCCACCCAAGCTTCCTGGCCGAACAGGCCAAGGACCTGGGCAAAGCCCACAAGGGCCTGAAGGTCGAAGTGCTGGACGAGAAGAAAATCAAGGACCTGGGCATGGGTGCGTTCTATGCCGTGGGCCAGGGCAGCGACCAGCCGCCACGCCTGATCGTGCTGAACTACCAGGGCGGCAAGAAGGCCGAAAAACCGTTCGTGCTGGTGGGCAAAGGCATCACCTTCGACACCGGCGGCATCAGCCTCAAGCCAGGTGCCGGCATGGACGAAATGAAATACGACATGTGCGGCGCGGCCAGTGTGCTGGGCACGCTGCGCGCCGTGCTGGAACTGCAACTGCCGATCAACCTGGTGTGCCTGCTGGCCTGCGCCGAGAACATGCCCAGCGGCGGCGCAACCCGCCCGGGCGACATCGTCACCACCATGAGCGGGCAGACGGTTGAGATCCTCAACACTGATGCCGAAGGCCGCCTGGTGCTGTGCGACACCCTGACCTACGCCGAGCGCTTCAAGCCCCAGGCCGTGATCGACATCGCCACCCTCACCGGCGCCTGCATCGTTGCCCTGGGCAGCCACACCACCGGCCTGATGGGCAACGACGACGCGCTGGTGGGCCAGTTGCTCGATGCCGGCAAGCGTGCCGACGACCGCGCCTGGCAATTGCCGCTGTTCGACGAGTACCAGGAGCAGCTGGACAGCCCGTTCGCCGACATGGGCAACATCGGTGGGCCCAAGGCAGGCACCATCACGGCTGGCTGCTTCCTGTCACGCTTTGCCAAGGCCTACCAGTGGGCGCACATGGACATCGCGGGCACCGCCTGGGTCAGCGGCGGCAAGGACAAGGGCGCCACTGGCCGCCCGGTCCCCCTGCTCACCCAGTACCTGCTGGACCGCGCCGGCGCCTGACGCCCTCAGCCGGTGGCGCGCGGTGCGCCCCCGGCCGGCGATATTCCCATGAGCAAAGTCGATTTCTATATCCTGCCCACCGACGCCCTGTCGGCGCGCCTGGATTTCGCCTGCAAGCTGTGCGACAAGGCCTGGCGCCTGGGCCACCGTGTGTACCTGCACTGCCAGGATGAGGCCCAGCGCATGGCGTTGGACCAACTGCTGTGGGCGTTCAGGGGTGAAGCCTTCGTGCCCCACGACATGGCCGAGATCCAACCCGATGCCAGCGTGGCGCTGGGTCTGGGCGAAAACGCAGGCGCGCACTGCGACCTGCTGATCAACCTGGGGGCAGCTGTGCCAGGCTTCGTCGGGCAGTTCGAGCGGGTGGCGGAAATCGTCGTGGAAGAGCCCGGCATCCGCCAATCAGCCCGTGAGCGATTCCGTTTCTACCGTGAACAGGGCTATGCTCTGCAAGACCACCGCTTACAGCGATTTTGACGACGATGGACAAGCACTCCCCCCTGCCAGATTCCAACCATCTGCTCGATGACCTCGAGTCGATCCGCCAGTTGCTCGGTGATGCCGACCTGCAGCCACCGCTGCTCACCGACACTGTGGAGCAGATGCCTTTGCACCTCGACGAGCCGGCCGGCAACGCTGCCCCCGCGGTTGACGGGCAACCCGCCGCAGCCGATGACAACCCGCAAGCGCGCCGCCAGGACACCCTGTTGCACTTGGAAAGCGAGCTGCGCGCTGCCGCACAGATGATCATGCAAGATGTGATCAACGACTTCACCCCGCACATCGAGAACGAGATCAAGCGCCGGCTGGACGCGCGCATCGAGCGGTTGATCAAGCGTTCGGAGTAACGTCAGTATTTGGTGGCGCCTGTTTCGCGGGTGAACCTGCTCCCACAAGGCATCAACGTGTTGCGGGCCGGTGGGCGCAGGTTTACCCGTGCAGGCTACCCCTGCCCCGCCAGATAGCAGCAGCCTGTCGCCTGCGGCCCCCAGCTTGGTTATACTTCTCGGCTTTCCCGAATTAATGCACAGGGTCCCGCCGCGCATGGATAAGACCTACCAGCCGCACGCCATCGAAACTTCCTGGTACAACACCTGGGAGGCCGAGAACTATTTCGCCCCACAAGGTGCAGGCGAGTCCTACACCATCATGATTCCGCCGCCGAACGTGACCGGCAGCCTGCACATGGGCCACGGCTTCAACAACGCGATCATGGACGCCCTGATCCGTTTCCGTCGCATGCAGGGCCGCGACACCCTGTGGCAACCTGGCACCGACCACGCCGGTATCGCCACGCAGATGCTGGTAGAGCGCCAGCTCGAAGCGAAAGGCCAGAACCGTCATGACCTGGGCCGCGAACAGTTCCTGGAAAAGGTCTGGGAGTGGAAGGACCAGTCCGGTGGCAACATCAGCCGCCAGATCCGCCGCCTCGGTTCGTCGGTGGACTGGAGCCGCGAGCGCTTCACCATGGACGACGGCCTGTCCGACGCTGTCAAGGAAGCCTTCGTGCGTTTGCACGAAGACGGCCTGATCTACCGCGGCAAGCGCCTGGTGAACTGGGACACCAAGCTGCACACGGCCATCTCCGACCTTGAAGTGGAAAACCACGACGAGAAGGGCCACCTGTGGAACCTGCGTTATCCGCTGGCCGACGGCGCCACCACGGCCGAAGGCCTGGGCTACCTGGTGGTCGCAACCACCCGCCCGGAAACCCTGCTGGGCGATGCGGCCGTTGCGGTGAACCCGGCTGACGAACGCTACCAGGCGCTGATCGGTAAATTCGTCGAACTGCCCCTGGTCGGCCGCCGCATTCCGATCATCGCCGATGACTACTGCGACCCGGCGTTCGGCACTGGCTGCGTGAAGATCACCCCGGCTCACGATTTCAACGACTACGAAGTGGGCAAGCGCCACAACCTGCCGCTGCTGAACATCTTCGACAAGAACGCCATGGTGCTGGGTGCTGCGCAGGCGTTCAACCTCGATGGCAGCGTCAACGAGCAGGTCGACACTGGCCTGCCAGCCCAGTACGCCGGCCTGGACCGCTTCGTCGCCCGCAAGCAGATCGTCGCCGACCTGGACGCCCAGGGCCTGCTGGTCAGCATCGATGACCACGCGCTCAAAGTGCCCAAGGGTGACCGCTCGGGCACCGTGATCGAGCCGTGGCTGACCGACCAGTGGTATGTCTCTACCAAGCCGCTGGCAGAACCTGCGATCGCCGCCGTGGAAGACGGCCGCATCCAGTTCGTGCCCAAGCAATACGAGAACATGTATTTCTCCTGGATGCGCGACATCCAGGACTGGTGCATCAGCCGCCAGCTGTGGTGGGGCCACCGCATCCCGGCCTGGTACGACGAAGCCGGCCAGGTGTATGTAGGCCGCAACGAGCAGGAAGTCCGCGCCAAGCACAACCTGGGCGCCGAGGTGAACCTGCGCCAGGACGACGACGTGCTCGACACTTGGTTCAGTTCGGGCCTGTGGACCTTCTCCACCCTGGGCTGGCCGGAGCAAACCGAATTCCTCAAGAAATTCCACTCCACCGATGTGCTGGTAACCGGGTTCGACATCATCTTCTTCTGGGTGGCGCGCATGATCATGCTGACCATGCACCTGGTGAAGAACGAGGACGGCACCCCGCAGGTACCGTTCAAGACCGTGTATGTGCATGGCCTGGTGCGTGATGGCCAGGGCCAGAAGATGTCCAAGTCCAAGGGTAACGTGCTGGACCCTCTGGACATCGTCGACGGTATCACCCTCGACGCCCTGCTGGAAAAACGCACCAGCGGCATGATGCAGCCCAAGCTGGCCGAGAAGATCGCCAAGCAGACCAAGGCCGAGTTCCCCGAAGGTATCGCCAGCTACGGCACCGACGCCCTGCGTTTCACCTTCTGCTCGCTGGCCTCCACAGGCCGTGACATCAAGTTCGACATGGGCCGCGTCGAAGGCTACCGCAACTTCTGCAACAAGATCTGGAACGCCGCCCGCTACGTGCTGGACAAGGGTGAAGACTGTGGCCAGAACGGTGAAGCCTACGAGCTGTCGCTGGCTGACCGCTGGATTATCTCGCAGTTGCAGCGCACCGAAGCCGAGGTGACCCGCCAGCTGGAGCAATTCCGCTTCGACCTGGCCAGCCAGGCGCTGTACGAGTTCATCTGGAACCAGTACTGCGACTGGTACCTCGAGCTGTCCAAGCCTGTGCTGTGGGACGAGAACGCCCCGGTCGAGCGCGCCCGCGGCACCCGTCGCACCCTGGTGCGCGTACTGGAAGTGGCACTGCGCCTGGCGCACCCGTTCATGCCGTTCATTACCGAAGAAATCTGGCAGCGCATTGCGCCGCTGGCCGGCATCGAAGGCAAGACCATCATGCTGCAGCCATGGCCGGTAGCCGTTGAAGCCCGCATCGATGCCGCCGCCGAAGGCGATATCGAATGGCTCAAGGAACTGATGGTAGGCCTGCGCAACATCCGCGCCGAAATGAACATCGGCCCAGGCAAACCACTGCCGCTGTTCCTGAAGAACGCCAACGCCGACGACCAGCGCCGCCTGCAGGAAAACGAAGCGCTGCTGAAGAAGCTGGCCAAGGTCGAGTCGTTCACCGTGTTGGGTGATGCTGACGAACCACCTTTGTCGGCCACTGCCCTGGTGGGCGACCTGCAGGTACTGGTACCCATGGCCGGGCTGATCGACAAGGATGCCGAGCTGGCACGCCTGAACAAGGAAATCCAGCGCCTGCAAGGCGAAGTGGCGCGCGTGGGTGGCAAGCTGTCCAACGCTGCCTTCGTCGACAAGGCACCGCCTGCGGTGATCGAGAAAGAGCGTGCGAAGCTGGCCGAGTCCGAACAGGCGCTGGCCAACTTTACCGAGCAGCACGCGCGGATTGCAGCGCTGTAACCTGACATTGCGGATGTGACCGGCGGGGGCCATGCCCTCGTTCGCGGCCAAGGCCGCTTCCACAGGGGACGAACATCCCAGTGGAAGCGGCCTTGGCCGCGAATGGGCCGGCACCGTATCACCGGACCCAACCATGACTGAAAAGCCCACCCTGCACCCGCGTAACCGCCATCAGGGCCGTTATGACTTCCCCAGCCTGATCAAGGCACACCCCGACCTGGCCCGCTTCACCATCACCAACCCCTACGGCAAACCCAGCATCGACTTCGCCAACCCCGAAGCCGTGCGGGTGTTCAACCGCGCCCTGCTCAAGGCGCAGTACGGCATCCAGCATTGGGACATTCCCGCCGACTACCTGTGCCCGCCTATCCCGGGCCGCGCCGACTACCTGCACGTGGCCGCCGACCTGCTGGCGGAGGACAATGGCGGCGAAATCCCCAGAGGGGCCCAGGTACGCGTTCTGGATGTGGGGGTAGGGGCAAACTGTATCTACCCGTTGCTGGGCCACAGCGACTATCGCTGGCGCTTTCTGGGCTCGGACATCGACCCCGTCGCGCTGGCCTCGGCCAAGGCCATCGTGCAGGCCAACGGCCTGAGCAAGGCCATAGCCCTGCGCCAGCAGGCAAACGCTGCGCATATCCTCACCGGGCTGCTGCAAGCGGACGAGCGCCTGGCATTGACACTGTGCAACCCGCCCTTCCATGCCTCACGCGACGAAGCCACCCGGGGTAGCCAGCGCAAATGGAAGAACCTTGGCAAGCAGGACCCTAGACGCAAGTTGCCTGTGCTGAACTTCGGTGGCCAGAACAACGAGCTGTGGTGCGAGGGGGGTGAAATCCGCTTCGTCACCCAACTGGTTGGCGAAAGCGTGCAGTACGCCCAGCAAGTGCTGTGGTTCACCAGCCTGGTGTCCAAGGCCAGCAACCTGCCCGGCATCGAGGCCGCGCTGAAAAAAGCCAGGGCGAAGGCGGTACGCATCAGCGAAATGGGCCAGGGGCAAAAGCAGAGCCGCATGGTGGCCTGGAGCTTCCATGCACAAGCGGCCCGCCAGGCCTGGTACGCCCGACCAGAATCGAAGGCATGAAAAAACCGCGCCCGGGCAAGCCGGGCGCGGTTTAGTCAACCCAACAAGAATTACTTGTTGATAGCGTCGGTCAGCACTTTGGCTGGCACGAACTTGACGACTTTCTTGGCAGCGATTTCGATGGCAGCGCCAGTCGATGGGTTGCGGCCGGTACGGGCAGGACGCTCGGAGACTTTCAGCTTGCCGATGCCTGGCAGGGTGATTTCAGCGCCGTTTTCCAGCTGGTCGGCAACGATCTGGCCCAGTTGCTCCAGAGCGTTCTTGGCGGTGGCTTTCGGTGCAGAGATCGATTCGGCGATATCGGCAATCAGTTGGTCTTTGGTCAATGCCATGGTGGTGTTCCTTCCCTATCAAATTCGATGGTTTTGCAGCGAACGACGACGTTATCGGGCCAGCCCCGTCAACTTGGCGGGCCGCGCCAATTGGGTATGTAGATACACAAATCGGCGTTTGGTTCGACGTGGCGAACGTGCGCTGCCAGCAATGCGCCACAGCAGGGGCGCAAGACCGCGCAAAACTATCACACGAATGAACAAATATCCGCTGCGCACCCTGATTTAATGCAGGTTTTTCGGGGGTTTTTCGTCTTAAAGCCACAAAGTTGCTTAAAAAACGAGCAACTGGCATTTGCGCCAACTTCCGGCCACTGCATCCCCCTGCGTCTGAGGTAAACTTCAAGCCTTTTGCAGCCCGTTGAGAATCCCATGCCAATCCGCCATTGCATCGTTCACCTGATCGACAAAAAGCCCGATGGCAGCCCCGCCGTGCTGCACGCCCGCGACACAGAACTGGCCGCCTCCGACGCCATCGAAAACCTGCTGGCCGACCTCAATGACAGCTACAACGCCAAACAAGGCAAGGCCTGGGGGTTTTTCCACGGCGAGTCAGGGGCCTACCCCCTGAGCGGCTGGCTTAAACAGTACCTGGATGCCGACAAGGATTTCACCGCGTTCAGCCGCATGGCCGTCGAACACCTGCAAAAGCTGATGGAAGAGTCCAACCTCTCTACGGGCGGGCACATCCTGTTCGCCCACTACCAGCAGGGCATGACCGAGTACCTGGCCATCGCCCTGCTGCACCACAGCGAAGGCGTGGCCGTGAACGCCGAACTCGACGTCACGCCATCACGGCACCTGGACCTGGGCCAATTGCACTTGGCAGCACGCATCAACCTGTCGGAATGGAAGAACAACCAGAACTCCAAGCAGTACATCTCGTTCATCAAGGGCAAGAACGGCAAGAAGGTATCGGACTACTTCCGTGACTTCATCGGCTGCCAGGAAGGGGTCGACGGCCCAGGCGAAACCCGCACCCTGCTCAAGGCCTTCAGCGATTTCGTGGAGAGCGAGGACCTGCCTGAAGCGTCCGCCCGGGAAAAAACCCAGACACTGGTGGAGTACGCCACGACCCAGACCAAACTGGGCGAACCGGTCACCCTGGAAGAATTGTCCAGCCTGATCGACGAAGAGCGCCCCAAGGCGTTCTACGACCATATCCGCAACAAGGACTACGGCCTGTCGCCGGAAATCCCTGCCGACAAACGTACCCTCAACCAGTTCCGCCGCTTCACCGGGCGCGCCGAGGGGTTGTCGATCAGCTTCGAGGCCCATCTGCTGGGTGACAAGGTGGAATATGACGAAGCCGCAGGGACGCTGATCATCAAAGGGCTGCCGACTACCCTGGTCGACCAGCTCAAGCGGCGCAAGGACTAAGGCCCAGGCTACCCTACACAGCGGCGGGTGCGGTATAGGAGGCCACCAAGGCCTCCTTCGCCGACTTGCGCAGCCGCTTGACCAGCCGCTCCTGCCGCAGGGCCTCGCCCTTGTCCGGCCATTGCTCCACATACACCAGCGCCTGGGCCGGGCTGGTCTTGAAGTACCGCGCGCCCCTGCCGTTCTGGTGCGCCACGAAGCGCCGCTGCGGGTCGTCGCTGATACCGCAGTACAGCGAACCGTTTGCGGCCCTGACCAGGTACACATACCAGGGTTTCATTGCCTGACCCGGCACTTGTTCACTCACGACGCCTGCCCTTTCCATCATTAATTTGATGAGCCCACACATCGAGGGCTTCATCATGCTTGCTTGTAAAACCCGTACGTGGCTGACCGTCGCACTGCTGGCGGCAGCCTCTGCCACCCAGGCGTCCATCGGCGAGAAAACCGCGCAGCGCATGCAGCGCAACTACGACGCTACCCCAGCACAGTGCGAAGGCAACGCCGTACCGGCCCATGCCTGCTCGGGGGTACTGCTCAGGTCCACCCGGCCATCCCCGCACTATCACACCTGGCATCATAGCCAGAACAGCAAGGACAAGGGCGGCGTTTCTTTCTCGTACCTGCGTCGCGATTTGCCTGTCACCCGGCTGGCCGCCGACGGGCGCAGCGGCTTCACCCTCTACCCCCTGCTGCAGCGGCCCAAGGGCTCGCTGCACTACGAGATGCTGTGCGCATGGCCCACCGACGGTGACACCTGGGAGCGAGACAACCGGGGCTGCGGCGATAACCGCCAGACCCCTGAACGCGAAGCCGCCTGCCACGAGCAGGGCGTGCTTAGCGCCGAGGACTGGATAGCCCACTACAGGAAAACCGGCGACTACAAACGCCAGTGCGCCTTCGACATCCGCCGCACACGCGTACCGGAGCGGGCCGACGCCTTTTACCAAAGCCTGCGCGGCCAGCAGCTGTTCGCACAGGAAATGCCGTTCCCCTGGAACGAAGTGGTGGTAGGCGCCTGGGAAGAAGCCAGCGCCAATACCCTGCCCATCCAGTCGTTCTTCCACATCGAGGGCGAGTATGGTGCCTTGCAGCAGGCTCAGGCCGACCAGCAAGACTGGCACAAGACCTACGGCGGCTTCATACCGGTGATACGCATCCGCCTGCCGCAAGATGGCACTGAACGCGCCACCTTCAATTACTACGAAAGCGATCAGGCCGTCGCGCTACCTTGAGCATGCTGGAACGCTCGCAGGCCCTTGAAGGCCTGCTGGCGTACCTTACCCTGCAGCCAGGGTGTCCAGCCCAGCAGCAAACCCGGCGTGCCCAGCGCCTGGCGCGACCACCCCCACAGGTCGAAGCTGTCGTCGTGCTGGTAGATCAGCCCGTCCCGAATCAGAAAACGCGCCTGAATGCGGTTGACCACCGTGCGCCCGGTCTGGGCAAACGTGTAGGTCGCCACCCACTGCGCCGCCCCGCCGTGCTCATCCGCCCGCACCTTGTCGAAGTTAAGGGAGAACGCCTTTGCCCGCTGGGTCAGCATGCGCCACATGTCTGCGGCATCCTTGCCGCGCAGGGTGCCGAACACCGGGTCACTGAAGACGACATCGTCGCTGTAGCAGGCAGCCATGGCCTCGGCATCGAGGCGCTGGAAGGCCTGGTAGAAGCGGGTGATCAGTTCACGGTTGGCGTCGCTCATGGGCTCAAGGTCCTGGGAGGGCAAAGCCGCACGATAATCTGCCCGGCTCGCGTGCGCCAGCGGCCTTTCAGACCTTCTCGCTGGTGACCTGGACATGCAGGGCACGTCCGGCCCCCAGGCCGAACACGATGGCCCCCAGGCCGATAATCGCAAATACCCAGCCCAGGGCTGCCCAGCCACCGGTCAGGTCGTGCACCAGCCCTACCGCGAAGGGCCCCATGGACGCCAGGGTATAACCCACGCCCTGAGCCATGCTCGACAGGTTCGCCGCCACATGGGCATCCCGGGAGCGCAGCACGATCAAGGTCAGCGCCAGGGCGAACGTGCCACCCTGCCCCAACCCCAGCACCACCGCCCAGCCCCACAGCCCGGAGAGCGGCGCATACAGGCAACCGAACAACCCGCAAAGGGTCACCAGCATGACCAGCACGATCGCCAGCCGCTGGTCTTTGCCACGCGTGGCCAGCCAGGGGGCTGCAAGGGAGCTTGCTAGTTGCACGATCACCGAACCCGACAGCACCAGCCCTGCTTGCGTGGGGCTAAGGCCACGCCCGATCAGAATCGACGGCAACCAGCCAAAGACGATATAGGCCAGTGACGACTGCAGGCCCATGTACAACGTCACCTGCCAGGCCAGCGGGTCGCGCCACAGGCCGCGCACGCGGTAAGCAACCTTGTGCTGGCCGTGGCCTTGGCGAGCCTGGGGCAGCCACACCAACATGGCCACCAAGGCGGGCAGCATCCAGAACCCCAGCCCCAGGGCCCAGCTGTCATCGAAATACTGGGCCAGCGGCACCGTGGCCCCGGCCGCCATGGCTGCACCGAGGCACAGCGCCATGGTGTACACGCCCGTCAGGGTGCCAGCATGCTGAGGGAAGTCACGTTTGACGATACCGGGTAGCAAGACCCCGATAATGCCGATGCTGGCCCCTGCCACCAGGCTACCCATGAACAGCCCTGTTACCCCCAGCGTACTGCGCAGCACAATGCCCAGCGCCAGGGTGACAAGAATCACCAGCACCACGCGCTCGCTGCCCAGACGACGCGCCAGTACCGGCGCCAGTGGCGCGAACAGGCCCAGGCACAACACCGGCAAGGTGGTCAGCAACCCGGCCTGGGCGGCGCTGAGCCCCAGCCCGTCGGACACCTGGCCCAACACGGGTGCCATGCTCGACAACGCCGGGCGCAGGTTCAATGCCACCAGCACCAGGCCGAGCAGCAGCAGCCAAGGGCGCGGCGTAACCGCCGGTTGCGCCTGCACCTGCTCGTCATCGGCCTCGGCATCGATCAGCAAAGGGTCGAGGTCCGCCGTGCCGGGTGGGTTGGTACGGATCGTGGAATCAGACATGGGCTTCTCGTATCAGGATTCGATGAGGGTACGGCTCAGGCGCTTGGCCCGCTGGGCATCGCGTTGTTCGATAGCGTCGAGGATTTGCCCGTGCAGGTCGAACGTGGCCTGGCAACGGGGGACCGTGGCCATGTTGTGCTGCAAGGCCGCAGCCACCACGCCGGAAAAATAGCGGTACAGCTCACTGAGCGCCGGGTTGTGGGCCGCATCGACCAGACGCTGGTGGAACACCAGGTCGCACGCGACGTAGGCGTCCACATCACCGTGGAAATGGCCGGCGCTGCCCTTCAGGGCCTCCCGCAGGCGCTGCAGATCCGTGTCGGTACGGCGCAGGGCTGCCAGCGCAATGGCCTCGGTTTCCAGAATATGGCGGGTTTCCCGTGCCTGCTCGGGGGTGCACTGGGTCATGGCCTGTACAGCGTGCAAAGGGTCCTGAGCGGTGCGCAGGTAGCTGCCATCCCCCTGGCGAATTTCCACCAGGCCACTGAACGCCAGCACGCGCATGGCCTCGCGCACGGTATTGCGGCTGATCCCCAACTGAAGGGCCAGTTCAGGCTCGGTGGGCAGCCGCTCACCAACCAACCAGGCGCCTTGCGAGATACGCTCGCGCAACTGATCCACCGCCTGCTCGACCAACGAGCGTTTTATCAACAAGGACATCGGTACATCCAGTCATCGGACGAATTAGCGATCAAAATAAAGCATCTCTGATCGCTCAACAATCGTTTATCGCCAGATAAGGTGGGGTAGCCGGTTTGCACCGCACCTTATCCCGGCCAGCCTCTAACTGTGTGTCAGCCCAGTGCATCCAGCAACGCCTGGTTCATCTCAGGCGTACCGATGGTAATGCGCAGGAACTGATCAATACGCGGCTGCTTGAAGTGGCGCACGATCACGCCTTGCTCGCGCAAACGCGCCGCCAACTCCCCGGCATCCTGTTGTGGATGGCGAGCGAATACAAAGTTGGCAGCAGACGGCAGCACTTCGAACCCCTTGGCCTGCAGCTGCGCGACCAGCTTTTCGCGGCTGTCGATAACCTTGCGGCAGGTCTGGTCGAAATAGGCGCGGTCCTCGAATGCCACTGCCGCGCCGACGATGGCGGCGCGGTCCAGCGGGTACGAGTTGAAGCTGTTCTTGATCCGCTCCAGCGCCTCGATCAGGTCCGGGTGGCCCACCGCCAACCCAACCCGTAGGCCGGCCAGCGACCGCGATTTGGACAGGGTCTGGGTCACCAGCAGGTTGTCGTAGCGGTCTACCAGGCTGATGGCCGTTTCGCCGCCAAAGTCGATGTAGGCTTCATCCACCACCACCACCGAATCCGGGCTGGCCTGCAGCAACTGCTCCACGGCCTGCAGGGGCAACAGGCAGCCAGTGGGCGCGTTGGGGTTGGGGAAGATGATGCCCGCGTTCGGCTTGCGGTAATCCTCCACGCGGATCTGGAACTGCTCATCCAACGGCACCTGTTCGAAGGCGATGCCATACAGGCCGCAGTACACCGGGTAGAAGCTGTAGCTGATGTCCGGGAACAGCAGCGGCCCGTCGTGCTGGAACAGGCCATGGAAGATGTGCGCCAGCACCTCGTCCGAACCGTTACCTACGAATACCTGCGCCGGGGTGACGCCGTAGTACTCCGCGACCGCCTGCTTGAGGCGGTCACCGTTGGGGTCCGGGTAGAGGCGCAGGTTTTCGCCCAGCTCCCCGCGCATGGCTTCCACCGCTTTAGGCGATGGGCCGTAGGGGTTCTCGTTGGTATTGAGCTTGACCAGGCGCGCCAGCTTGGGCTGCTCGCCGGGGACGTAAGGCACCAGGTCCTTGACGAAAGGGCTCCAGAATCGACTCATGCTCAGTTCCCCTTCTCTTGGCTCAGGATGCGGTATTCGGCGCTACGGGCGTGGGCGGTCAGGGACTCACCGCGGGCCAGCACCGAGGCAGTGCGGCCCAGTTCGGAGGCGCCCTGCTCGGAGCAATAGATGATCGATGAACGCTTCTGGAAGTCGTACACCCCCAGCGGCGACGAGAAGCGCGCAGTGCCGGAGGTGGGCAGCACGTGGTTGGGGCCTGCGCAATAGTCGCCCAGCGCTTCGCTGGTGTGGCGGCCCATGAAGATCGCACCGGCGTGGCGAATGTGCGGCAACCAGGCCTGCGGGTCAGCCACCGACAACTCCAGGTGCTCAGGGGCGATACGGTTGGCCACCTCGATTGCCTGCTGCATGTCCCGCACCTGGATCAGGGCGCCGCGACCATTCACCGATTTCTCGATGATCTCGGCGCGTTCCATGGTCGGCAGCAATTTGCTGATGCTGGCTGCCACCCGGTCGAGGAAATCGGCATCGGGGCTGACCAGAATGGCCTGGGCGTCTTCGTCGTGCTCTGCCTGGGAGAACAGGTCCATGGCAATCCAGTCCGGGTCGGTCTGGCCGTCACACACCACGAGAATTTCCGACGGCCCGGCGATCATGTCGATGCCTACCTGGCCGAACACGTGACGCTTGGCGGTGGCCACGTAGATGTTGCCTGGGCCGACAATCTTGTCCACCTGGGGCACGCTCTCGGTGCCATAGGCCAGGGCCGCCACCGCCTGGGCGCCGCCCACCGTGAACACCCGGTCCACACCCGCAATGCAGGCTGCGGCCAGCACCAGCTCGTTAACCTCGCCACGCGGGGTCGGCACTACCATGACCACTTCGGTGACACCCGCCACCTTGGCCGGAATCGCGTTCATCAGCACCGAGGACGGGTAGGACGCCTTGCCACCCGGCACATAAAGGCCGGCGCGGTCCAATGGCGTGACCTTTTGCCCCAGTACGGTACCGTCAGCCTCGGTGTACTGCCACGAGTCCTGCTTCTGCCGCTCGTGGTACATGCGCACGCGGTCGGCTGCCTTCTCGAGGGCTGCTCGCTGCTCGTCGGTGATACGGGTAAGCGCCAGTTCAAGGCGCTCGCGGCCCAGAATGAGGTCGTCGATGCAGCTAGCCTCTACCCCGTCGAAACGCTGGGTGAACTCCACAAGGGCAGCATCGCCACGCTCGCGCACGGCCTTGATGATATCGAGTACACGCTGGTTGACCGCTTCGTCGGACACGCTCTCCCAGCTCAGCAGATGATCCAGATGCCGAGCGAAATCCGGGTCAGCAGCGTTGAGACGGGCAATTGCGGTGGACACGGTCATGGCGAGGGCCTCGATTGATAGCGAATGCTCAGGCGCCCTAAGCTACCAGTCCATCCGCACGGGCACCCGAGAAAAGTGGCTATGACGCGGATAGACGGGCGCGACAGCCAACGCTGCGCGCAGGAAGTCGTCAGCCGCGGTGTCGCGATTCGACCGCTTGGCGCAGCGTGTCGATCAGGCTCTGGATGCGGGCGTGCTGCATTTTCATGGAGGCCTTGTTGACCACCAGGCGCGAGCTGATGTGCGCGATCATTTCCTGGGGCTCCAGGCCGTTGGCACGCAAGGTGTTACCGGTGTCGACCACATCGATGATCTTGTCTGCCAGGTTGATCAGGGGTGCCAGCTCCATCGAGCCGTACAGCTTGATGATGTCGACCTGGCGACCCTGCTCGGCATAGTAACGCTTGGCCACATTCACGAACTTGGTGGCCACGCGCAGGCGGCCCTTGGGCTCGGGCGCGCCGACCACGCCAGCGGTCATCAGCTTGCAGCGGGCAATCTGCAGGTCCAGGGGCTCGTAAAGGCCCTGCCCACCGTACTCCATCAGCACGTCCTTGCCTGCCACACCCAGGTCGGCGGCGCCGTGTTCGACATAGGTCGGCACGTCGGTGGCACGCACGATCAGCAGGCGCACGTCGTCCTGCGTGGTGGGGATGATCAGCTTGCGGCTCTTGTCCGGGTTCTCGGTGGGAACGATACCGGCCTCGGCCAGCAATGGCAGGGTATCGTCGAGAATACGGCCTTTGGAAAGCGCGATGGTCAACATTGGAACGTCGGTCCTTAAGCAGCTACTGCCGGCCAGGTGGTGCACCTGGCCGCATTCAATTCGAACGGCGCGTCCTTGCGCCCCAGGGCAATCAGCCCGGTACGCGGCGGATCTTGGCGCCGAGCATCTGCAGTTTTTCCTCGATGCACTCGTAGCCACGGTCGATGTGGTAGATGCGATCGATCAAGGTGTCGCCTTCGGCCACCAGTGCCGACAGCACCAGGCTGGCGGATGCGCGCAGGTCGGTGGCCATTACCGGGGCACCTTTCAGGGCGTTGACGCCGGTCACGATGGCGGTGTTGCCCTCGACCTGAATCTGCGCGCCCATGCGGTGCATTTCGTACACGTGCATGAAGCGGTTTTCAAAGATCGTTTCGATCACCGCACCGGTGCCTTCGGCAATGGCGTTGAGCGAAATGAACTGCGCCTGCATGTCGGTCGGGAACGCTGGATACGGGGCCGTGCGCAGGTTGACGGCTTTCGGCCGCTTGCCGTGCATGTTCAGCTCGATCCAGTCTTCACCGGTGGTGATGTCGGCGCCTGCTTCCTTGAGCTTTTCCAGAACCGCCTCAAGGATGGTGGGGTCGGTGTCCTTGACCTTGACGCGGCCACCGGTAACGGCAGCGGCTACCAGGTAGGTGCCGGTTTCGATGCGGTCCGGCATGACGCGGTAGTGGGCCGAACCCAGCCGCGCAACACCCTCGATGGTGATGGTATCGGTGCCGGCGCCCTGCACATTGCCGCCCATGGCGTTGATGAAGTTGGCCAGGTCGACCACTTCCGGCTCGCGGGCCGCGTTCTGCAGCACACTGCGGCCGTTGGCCAGCGCTGCGGCCATCATGATGTTCTCGGTACCGGTCACACTCACGGTATCGAAGAAGAAGTGCGCACCGCGCAGGCCACCCTCAGGCGCCTTGGCCTTGATGTAGCCACCTTCAACCTCGATCTTCGCGCCCATGGCCTCCAGGCCACGTATGTGCAGGTCGACAGGTCGCGAGCCAATGGCGCAACCGCCTGGCAACGCCACCTCGGCCTCGCCGAAACGGGCAACCATGGGGCCGAGTACCAGAATGGAGGCACGCATGGTCTTCACCAGCTCGTAGGGTGCGACCAGGGTCTTGATGGTACGGGGGTCGATTTCCACCGCCAGCTTTTCGTCGATCACAGGCTCGATGCCCATGCGACCGAACAGCTCGATCATGGTGGTGATGTCGTGCAGGTGCGGCAGGTTGCCCACGGTGACCGGGCCATCGGCCAGCAAGGTCGCAGCCAGAATGGGCAGGGCTGCGTTCTTAGCGCCCGAAATGCGGATCTCGCCATCAAGGCGAGCGCCACCAGTAATAATCAGTTTGTCCATTGGAATCTCGCCGCCAAGTTGGCTCAGGTGCGCTCAGCCCAGGCTGCGCTGCTGAAAAATTTCATGGTTACCGCATGGATGCTGCCGTTGGCGATCCACGGATTCAGGTGAGCGTAAATCGCCTGCTGGCGTTTGACCGGGCTCAGGCCGGCCAACTCGTCGCTGATCACGTTCAGCTGGAAGTTGCAGCCTTCGCCTTCAACTTCGACCCGGGAACCCGGCAATTTTTCTTCAAGGAAGCTTTTAACTTCTATGGCCTGCATGCTCAACCTCAATCGGCGCCCGATGCGCACGGGTCGGCCATCATACAAAAAAGCCCCTCGCCTGCGAAGCCCAACAACGGGTTCGCTGACCGAGGGGCCATCATCCCAGCAGAGCCATCAGGTGGCCAGCACCTCGTCGAGGTCGTACACCTCGGCGATTTCCCGCATGTCATCGGGCATGCCGCGCACCTGGCAGCGTTTGCCGGCAGCGCCAGCATCGCGCATGAACGCCAGCAGCAGCGAAAGCCCGACGCTGGTGGAGCGCTGCACGGCGGAGCAATCAATCACGATGTCCACCCCGCCGCTGCCCGCTATCAATGCCTTGCCTTGCTTGCGCAAGGCAGGCCCGCTGCGGTAGTCCAGCACGCCGGCAAGGCGGACCACACCTGGCTCGCTCATGCTCGCGGTCGCTTCACTCATTTGACGGCCTTTTCTGGCGAACTGTCGGCGGTCTGCTTGGCCTTGGCCACTTCACCCGCCCAGCCGTCGATGGTCTTGTCCAGGTTGTTGCCATTGCGCTGCATGGCGTCAGCGAACTGATCTCGGAACAGCTTGCCGATGTTGATGCCATTGACGATGACGTTACGCACCTTCCATTCGCCAGCGAGGTTCTCCAGCGTGTACTGCACCGGGTACACCGCACCGTTGTTACCGGTGACCTTCATGCCGACACTGGCCCGCTTACCATCGTCAGACTTGGCCGGATCCACCACGATGCCCTGGTTGTTGTACTCCAGCAGGGCGTTGCCGTAGAACTGCATCAGGCTGCGCTTGAAGTTGTCCTGGAAGCGCTGCATCTGCTCAGGGCTGGCCTTGCGCGAGTACTTGACGGTCATGATGCTGCGCGAGATGCCATCGGCATCCACCACCGGGCCCAGGATGCGGTTCAGCGCGTCGTAGAACGCGCTCGGGTTGGCCTGGTACTGCTGCTTGTTGGCCTTCAGATCACCCAGCAATTCATTGGTGGTGCTTTGAATCACGTCATGAGGGGACTGGGCAGCCATGCTCATGAGAGGCAAGGCTGCCAGCAGGACCAGCAAGCCACGTCGCAGAATCGATATCATGGAAACTCCTCAATTAGCCGGTTGCGCGTCTCGGGGTTCCTTGCCAACAGTGTTGAGCAGGAACTTGCCAATCAGATCTTCCAGCACCAGCGCGGACTGGGTGTCATGGATGGTACCGCCGTCCTTGAGCACCTCTTCCTCGCCGCCTACGCTGATGCCGATGTACTTCTCACCCAACAGGCCTGCGGTCAGGATCGATGCAGTGGAATCGGTCGGCAGGTTGTTCACCGACTTGTCCAGCTGCAAGGTCACCCGACCGGTGAAGGAATCACGGTCCAGGTCGATGGCGGTGACTTTGCCGATGGTGACACCGGCCATGGTCACTTTGGCTCTGACAGTCAAACCGGCGATATTGTCGAAGTAGGCGTAAACTTTATAGGTATCGCTGGTCGGGCTTGCCGACAGGCCGCTGACACGCAGGGCCAGCAGCAGCAACGCCAGGATCCCGGCCAACAGAAACAGGCCTACACCGATTTCCAGGGTGCGGTTTTGCATCAGAAATCTCCAAACATCAAGGCGGTCAGAATAAAGTCCAGACCCAGTACAGCCAGCGAGGCATAGACCACGGTCCTGGTAGTGGCACGGCTGATCCCTTCTGAGGTGGGCTCACAGTCATACCCCTGGAATACGGCGATCCAGGTGGTGACGAAGGCGAACACCAGGCTCTTTATCAACCCGTTGAGCACGTCGTCGGTGAACGAAACACTGTTCTGCATGTTGGCCCAGAACGAGCCCTCGTAGACGCCCAGCCAGTCGACTGCCACCCACGACCCGCCCCAGATGCCTACCACGCTGAAGATCAGTGCCAGCAACGGTAGCGAGATGAAGCCGGCCCACAGGCGCGGGGCAACGATGTACTTGAGTGGGTCGACGCCGATCATTTCAAGGCTCGACAGCTGCTCGGTGGACTTCATGTTGCCGATTTCAGCCGTGAGCGCGGACCCGGCGCGGCCTGCGAAAAGCAGGGCGGTGACGACCGGGCCAAGTTCGCGCAGCAGGGTAAGGGCGACCATCTGGCCCACCGCCTGCTCCGAACCGTATTTGGTGAGGATGCTGTAGCCCTGCAGGGCCAGCACCATGCCAATGAAGGTACCGGACACCACGATGATGGCTAGCGACAACACACCCACTGAGTACAGTTGCCTGGTCAGCAGCTGGAAACCGCCGCCAATGCCACCGCGCCCGACCAAGGCATGGAACAGGAACAGGCAGGAGCGCCCCAGCACGGCCACTACATCGATTGCCGCGCGGCCGAACAGGCGCACGCGCTCAAGCATGGATTTTCTACGCATCAGCGCGCCCCCAGCAGATCGGCGCGGTAATCGGGCGCAGGGAAGTGGAAGGGTACAGGGCCATCCGGGTCGCCTTTCATGAACTGGCGGATACGCGGGTTATCCGACCCCATCAACTCGTCGGGAGTGCCCTGCCCCAGCACCTGGCCGTCACCCACCACGTAGATGTAGTCGGCGATGCTGGCGGTTTCTGCCAGGTCATGGGACACGACGATGCTGGTGATGCCCAGGGCATCGTTGAGCAGGCGGATCAGCCGCACCAGCACACCCATGGCGATCGGATCCTGACCGACGAACGGCTCGTCGTACATGAGGATCTGCGGGTCCAGCGCAATAGCCCTGGCCAGCGCCACGCGGCGTTTCATGCCACCCGACAGCTCGTCCGGCATCAGGTCGATGGCACCACGCAGGCCCACGGCCTGCAGCTTCATCAACACGATGTCGCGGATCATTTCATCCGGCAGCTGGGTATGCACGCGCAGCGGGAAAGCGACGTTCTCGAACACATCCAGGTCGGTGAACAGCGCGCCACTCTGGAACAGCACGCCCATCTGCTTGCGCGCGTCGAACAGGTCGCTGCGCGACAGGGTCGGCAGGTTCTGCCCGGCGACCCACACTTCACCGCTGGCTGGGCGCAACTGGGCGCCCATCAGACGCAGCAATGTGGTTTTACCGCACCCGGATGGCCCCATGATGCCAGTGACCTTGCCGCGTGGGATGCGGATGTCGACATTGTTGAAAATGCTGCGCGAACCCCGTTTGAAGGAAACCCCCTTCAACTCGACCGCGCAGGCGCTATCCACACTCATCTAGACTCCTTGCTAGTGCAGCCTCGTCCTAGTGGACGTCGGCCTTCATCTGGAAGGCACACGCCCCTGGGCAGGCTGAATAGCGGCGAACTATAGCACCGCTGGCAGCGCCGCCCCAAGGCTGCCAAACGCATCGTTCAGCGTCACGACAGCCTGGGGGTACATTGCCTACGACAATCGAAAGCGTGAGGGTTTCATTCAATACCGCTATAATCGCCGCCTTTTCATCAGGCACTGCTTTTTCGACATGAGCCAATCCAGCGAGCTGATCCAATCCGCCCAACGCACCCTGCGCCTGGAACTCGAGGCTGTAGAGGACCTGCTGGCGCGCATCGACGCTACCTTCGTCAAGGCCTGCGAGCTGATCCTGGCCAGCAAGGGCCGCGTGGTCGTGGTGGGGATGGGCAAGTCCGGGCACATCGGCAACAAGATCGCCGCCACCCTGGCCAGCACTGGCACACCGGCTTTCTTCGTGCACCCGGCCGAAGCCAGCCATGGCGACATGGGCATGATTACGCGCGATGACGTTATCCTGGCCCTGTCGAACTCGGGCAGCACTGCCGAAATCATCACCCTGCTGCCGCTTATCAAGCGCCTGGGCATCAAGCTGGTCAGCCTGACCGGCAACCCGGCTTCACCGCTGGCCCAGGCTGCCGACGTCAACCTCGACGCCGGCGTCGAACACGAAGCCTGCCCGCTGAACCTGGCGCCGACATCGTCCACCACAGCATCGCTGGTGCTGGGCGACGCCCTGGCCATCGCCCTGCTCGAAGCCCGCGGCTTCACCGCCGAAGACTTCGCCTTCTCTCACCCGGGCGGTGCCCTGGGCCGGCGCTTGCTGCTCAAGGTCGAGAACGTGATGCACGCTGGCGACGAACTGCCGCAGGTCGCCCGCGGCACCCTGCTCAAGGAAGCACTCCTTGAAATGTCCCGCAAAGGTTTGGGCATGACCGTCATCGTCGAGACCGATGGCACGCTGGCCGGGGTGTTCACAGACGGTGACCTGCGCCGCAGCCTGGACCGCAACATCGACGTGCATACCACCCTGATCGAAGACGTCATGACCGTGCACGGCAAAACCGCCCGTGCCGAGATGCTGGCGGCCGAGGCCCTTAAAATCATGGAAGACAACAAGGTGGGCGCCTTGGTGGTCGTAGACAGCCAGGACCGCCCAACCGGCGCCCTGAACATGCACGATCTGCTGCGTGCCGGCGTACTGTAAAGGAGCGATGCAATGCACCAGGACCTCATGCAACGGGGCAAAGGCGTCAAGCTGGCCGTGTTCGACGTGGACGGCGTACTCACCGACGGGCGCCTGTATTTCCTCGAAGACGGGAGCGAGTTCAAGACCTTCAATACACTGGATGGCCAGGGCATAAAAATGCTCATGGCGTCCGGTGTGACCACCGCCATCATCAGCGGGCGCAAGACACCGGTCGTCGAGCGGCGGGCGAAGAACCTCGGCATCCCGCATCTGTTTCAAGGGCGCGAAGACAAACTGGTCGTACTTGACGGCCTGCTCGCCGAGCTGGGCCTGAGCTATGATCAAGTGGCCTACCTGGGCGATGACCTGCCCGACTTGCCGGTTATCCGCCGGGTGGCACTGGGCATGGCGGTCGCCAGCGCGGCACCGTTCGTGCGCCAGCACGCCCATGGCGTCACGCAGTCACGGGGTGGCGAGGGTGCCGCCCGTGAATTCTGCGAACTCATCATGCAGGCCCAGGGCACCCTGGACGCTGCCAACGCCAACTATCTGTAAGGTTGCCCATGTTCAGCAAGAAAGCCAGAAACATCGTGCTGCTCGGGGCCATCGCCGCCCTGCTGATAGCCGTCGGCTACTGGAACGTCAGCCCCGAGAGCTTCCTGGAGCAGCCCGCGGCGCAGGTGGACGAAAGCGCCATCGATTACTACGCCATCAATGCCCACAGCGTGCAGTTCTTGCCAGACGGCAAGCTGCAGTACGAAATGACCGCCGACAAGGTCGAACACCTGAAGGCCAGCGAAGTCACACTGCTGACCACCCCGGACCTGCACATGTATCGCGGTACGGAATACCCGTGGCATGTGCAGAGCGTGCGCGCGGAGGTCAACCCTGACGGCAGCGAGGTCGAACTGATCGACAACGTGCGGATCGCCCGCACGGACGAAAAGAAGCGTGAAACCATCATTACCAGCTCGCGCATGACCGTGTTCCCGCAGAAGGAATATGCGCAGACCGAGCAAGCCGTTAGAATCGACGGCGCCGGTGGCACGACTACGGGCAAAGGTATGAAAGCGTATTTGAAAGAAGGCAGGATGGACCTGCTCTCTAACGTAAGAGGACAGTATGAGGCTCGTTAAAACCCTCCCCCTTTTGCTCAGCCTGAGCGCAGCACTGGGAAGCGCGAGCGCCCTCGCCCTGCCGAACGACCGTGATCAGCCCATTCGCATCCAGGCCGACAACGCTCACCTGGACGACAAGAAAGGCGTGGCCACCTATACCGGCGACGTCATCATCACCCAGGGTTCGATGATGATCAAAGGCAATACCGTGACCATCACCCGTACCGCTTCCGGCGATATCGACGTGGTGACCTCGGTGGGCAACCTGGCCTACTTCGAGCAGCAGCAGAGCGCCGCCAAAGCCGACAAGATGAAAGGCTGGGGCGTGACCATCCAGTATCAGTCGCAGAAGGACCTGGTAGTGCTCACCGACCGCGCCAAGGTCGAAAACGAAGGCAACACCACCGAAGGCGAGAAGATCGTCTACAACACCCAGACCCAGGTTGCCACCGCAGGTCGTGGCGGCAATGTGACCACACCGCGTCAGCGCATCGACATGGTGATCCAGCCCAAGAAGAAGGCCGAGTAAATGGCAACCCTCAAAGCCCAGCACCTGGCCAAGAGCTACAAGGGCCGGCAGGTGGTACGTGACGTCAGCCTGTCCATCGACAGCGGCCAGATCGTGGGCCTGCTCGGCCCCAACGGCGCCGGCAAGACCACCTGCTTCTACATGATTGTCGGGCTGGTCCAGGCCGAACAGGGCCGTGTGCTGATCGACAACCTCGATGTCAGCCACCAGCCCATGCACGGGCGCGCCCGGGCGGGTATCGGCTACCTGCCACAGGAGGCGTCGATCTTCCGCAAGCTGTCCGTGGCTGACAACATCAAGGCCATCCTGGAAACCCGCAAGGACCTCGACCGCGAAGGCCGTCGCCAGGAGCTGGAAAGCCTGTTGCAGGAATTTCACATCAGCCACATCCGCGACAACCTGGGCATGAGCCTGTCCGGTGGTGAGCGTCGCCGCGTCGAAATTGCCCGCGCACTGGCCACCGCGCCCAAGTTCATCCTGCTGGACGAACCCTTCGCCGGCGTCGACCCGATTTCGGTAGGCGACATCAAGCAGATCATTCACCACCTCAAGGCCAAGGGTATCGGCGTGCTGATCACCGATCACAACGTGCGTGAAACCCTGGATATCTGCGAAACCGCCTATATCGTCAACGATGGCCGCCTGATCGCCGAAGGGGATGCAGAAACGATCCTGGCCAACGACCTGGTCAAAGAGGTGTACCTGGGCCACGAGTTCCGCCTCTGATCCCGGGACGGGCCTGGGGCACGGCAAAAAAGCCTATCTATTGCGGGTCAAGTTGTTACAGTGCTCTAGGCAAACGCTACATTTTAAGGCATAAAACTTGCTTGATTTGGCGCCCCGGCGCCCTCGTGTAGTGGATGGCGCATGCGCGCCGGCGAACAAGGTACCAAGCCCCTGCCATGAAACCATCGCTCGTCCTAAAAATGGGCCAGCAACTGACGATGACACCGCAGTTGCAACAGGCCATCCGCCTGCTCCAGCTTTCCACCCTGGACCTGCAGCAGGAAATCCAGGAAGCCCTGGAGTCGAACCCGATGCTCGAACGCCAGGAAGACGGCGACGACTTCGACAACAACGACCCGATGGCCGACAACGCCGAAAACAAGCCGGCCGCCGAAACGCAGGACAACAGCTTCCAGGAAACCACCGTCAGCACCGAAAACATGGAAGACGGTGAGTGGAGCGAGCGCATCCCCAACGAGCTTCCCGTGGATACCGCGTGGGAAGACATCTACCAGACCAGCGCCAGCAGCCTGCCCAGCAACGATGATGACGAATGGGATTTCACCACCCGCACGTCCGCGGGCGAGAGCCTGCAAAGCCACCTGCTGTGGCAGTTGAACCTGGCGCCCATGTCCGACACCGACCGCCTCATCGCGGTCACCTTGATCGACAGCATCAACGGCCAGGGCTACCTGGAAGACACCCTCGAGGAAATCTGTGCAGGTTTCGACCCCGAACTGGACATCGAACTGGATGAAGTCGAAGCGGTGCTGCACCGTATCCAGCAGTTCGAGCCCGCAGGGGTAGGCGCCCGCACGCTGGGCGAATGCCTGCTGCTGCAACTGCGCCAGTTGCCTGGCAGCACCCCGTGGATGGCCGAGGCCATGCGCCTGGTGAGCGACTTCATCGACCTGCTGGGTAGCCGCGACTACAGCCAGCTGATGCGCCGCATGAAGCTCAAGGAAGACGAACTGCGCCAGGTGATCGAGTTGGTGCAGAGCCTCAACCCCCGCCCCGGCTCGCAGATCGAGTCCAGCGAGCCCGAGTACGTGGTGCCCGACGTGATCGTGCGCAAGGACAGCGAGCGCTGGCTGGTGGAACTGAACCAGGAAGCCATCCCGCGCCTTCGCGTCAACGCGCAGTACGCAGGCTTTGTACGCCGTGCCGACACCAGCGCCGATAACACCTTCATGCGCAACCAGTTGCAGGAGGCGCGCTGGTTTATCAAAAGCCTGCAGAGCCGCAACGAAACCCTGATGAAAGTGGCCACCCAGATCGTCGAACACCAGCGCGGCTTCCTCGACCACGGTGACGAGGCCATGAAACCCCTGGTACTGCATGACATTGCCGAAGCGGTAGGCATGCACGAGTCGACCATTTCCCGGGTTACCACGCAAAAGTACATGCACACCCCGCGTGGTATCTACGAACTGAAATACTTTTTCTCCAGCCATGTGAGCACTGCCGAAGGCGGCGAATGCTCGTCCACGGCGATCCGCGCGATCATCAAGAAACTGGTTGCCGCGGAAAATCAGAAAAAGCCATTGAGCGACAGCAAGATCGCTGGTTTACTGGAGGCACAAGGCATCCAGGTAGCCCGTCGTACCGTCGCCAAGTACCGCGAGTCCCTCGGTATTGCACCGTCGAGCGAGCGTAAGCGGCTGATGTAACCCTGAGATGCGCCATAGCGTTTGTGTGGCAGGTGCAACACCTGCCTCTTTATGCACGGGCAACAAAAGGAGAAGCTGTATGCAAGTCAATATCAGTGGACAGCATGTAGAAGTCACCCAGCCACTGCGCGATTATGTGCTTGAAAAGCTCGCCCGCGTGGAGAGTCACTTCGACAAGATCACCAACGTGCAGGTCATCATGAAGGTCGAGAAGCTGCAGCAGAAGGTCGAGGCGACCTTGCAGATTCCCGGCGGTGAAGTGGTAGCGAACGCCGAACACGAAGACATGTATGCAGCGATCGACGCCTTGGCCGACAAGCTCGACCGTCAACTGAAAAAACACAAGGAAAAACAGCAAAGCCTGCTGCAAGGTGCGGCTGCCCGCTGATCCCCCTCATCCATGATCCGACTTGAAACCATCCTGACCCCCGGCCGTTCCCTCGCGAACGCGCCGGGCGGCAGCAAGAAACGCGCCCTTGAAAAGGTCGCCGAGCTGATTGCCAAAGAAGTGCCAGAACTGGACGGGCAAACTGTATTCGAAAAACTGATCGCTCGGGAAAAACTCGGCTCCACCGGTTTCGGTAATGGCATTGCCATTCCCCATTGCCGGCTCGAAGGCTGCACAACCCCGGTCAGTGCCTTGCTGCACCTCGAAGCCCCTATCGATTACGACGCCATCGACGGCGCCCCCGTGGACCTGCTGTTCGTGTTGCTGGTACCCGCGGCCGCCACCGATGCTCACCTGGAGCTGCTGCGCCAGATTGCCAGCATGCTCGACCGCAAAGAGGTTCGCGAGCGCCTGCGTGCGGCCCCCAGCAGTGAGGCCCTGTTCCAGGTTGTCCTGGACGTACAGAACGAGCACTGAACATGCGCCTGATCATCGTCAGCGGCCGGTCTGGCTCCGGCAAGAGCACCGCCCTCGATGTCTTGGAAGACAACGGTTTCTACTGCATCGACAACCTGCCCGCCAGGTTGTTGCCGCAACTGGCAGAAACCGCCCTGTTGAACACCGAACTGCCGCAACCCAAGGTGGCCGTTTCGATTGACGCGCGCAACCTGCCCAGCCACCTGTCACGCTTCCCAGAACTGCTCGAGGAGGCCCGGGCCCGGCACATCAAGTGCGATGTGTTGTACCTGGACGCCGACGAGGACACGCTGCTCAAGCGTTTTTCCGAAACCCGTCGCCGCCACCCGCTGACCAACGCCGACCGCTCACTGGCAGAAGCCATACGTGTGGAGCGCGAATTGCTGGGCCCCATCGCCGACCTGGCCGACCTCAAGATCGATACCACTCGCCTGAACCTGTACCAACTGCGGGATTCGATCAAGCTGCGCCTGCTGGACACCCCCGAACCGGGTACGGCGTTTCTGGTCGAGTCGTTCGGCTTCAAGCGTGGCATGCCGGTTGATGCCGACCTGGTATTCGATGTGCGCTGCCTGCCCAACCCGTACTGGAAACCTGAGCTGCGGGAGCACTCCGGGCTGGAGCAGCCGGTGATCGATTACCTTGCTGCGCAACCCGACGTGCAGGAGATGTTCAACGACATCTCCAGTTACCTGCTCAAGTGGCTACCCCGCTTCGCCGCCAGCAACCGGGCCTACGTTACCATTGCCATCGGCTGCACCGGTGGCCACCACCGTTCGGTATACATCACCGAACGTCTTGGCCAGTTGCTGCAGCAAACCCTGAAAAACGTTCAGGTCCGTCACCGCGACCTCTAGCCCAAGGATCCGCCACGCCATGCCCGCCCGTGAAATCACCATCATCAACAAGCTGGGGCTGCATGCCCGGGCGGCAGCCAAGTTCGTCGGTGTTGCTGGCCGCTTCCCCTGCCAGGTCAAGGTTGGCCGGGCGCCGGACAAGCTGGTAGACGGCAAGAGCATCATGGCCGTGATGATGCTGGCGGCCGGCAAGGGCACCCAGGTGCACCTGCACACCGAAGGCGAGCAGGACCAGCAAGCCATGGACGCCCTGGTAGCGCTGATCGAGAACTTCTTCGACGAAGGCGAGTAAACCGGCGGGGCCGCCGCAGCCTTGTCGCCGATCCTTCGGCGACAAGGCGTGGTCAGGACATCGCAGTGTCCATCACCATCATCAGGCAGAAGCCCGTACACAGCCCCAGGCTGGCCAGGCGATGATGACCATTGCTGCGTGACTCCGGGATGATCTCCTGCGTGACCACCAACAGCATCGCACCTGCAGCGCACGCGAGCCCCAGCGGCAAGAGCAGTTCCGCCACGTTCACCAGCCACGCGCAGATCACCGCGGCCACCGGCTCCACCAGCCCGGATGCAGCACCGATGAGAAACGCCTTGAAGCGTGGCATCCCTGCCCCAGCCAGCACCAACGCGATAACCAGGCCTTCGGGCACGTCCTGCAGGGCAATGCCCATGGCCAGGCTGTCGGCATCGGCCATGCCACCCCCAGCTGATACGCCAATGGCCATGCCCTCGGGAATGTTGTGGGCAATGATCGCGAATACGAACAACCAGATGCGCGCTGCAATCACGGGCTGCCCCTGGGACGCCACGAGCGCCTGGGGCGAAGCACTGGAGATTCTGAGGTCAATCAGAAACAGGCACAGTGCACCGCCCAGCAGGCCGGCACTGATCAAGCCGCCGGCGCCCCACGCGCTGAACCCGATGGCTTGCGCGGCCTCGAGCCCTGGCACGATCAGCGAAAAGGCCGTGGCGGCGAGCATGACCCCGGCGCCAAAACCCAGCAGGGTATCGGCCAGTGCCACCGGCATGTTGCGGATGACCAACACCGGTACAGCACCCAGCGCCGTGCCCAGCGCACACAGTGCACCACCCTGCAGGGCACGCAACATGCGCGGCTCGAGGTCTAGCCAGGCCAGGCCGCGAGCCACCAGCAATGCAGTGCCAGCCAGCATCAACAGGGTGCCAAGCGCCAACCTGAACAACCGCACACTGTTGACCGACAGTACCTGGGAGGGCATACCGATGCGACTCACTGAATGGCGGCGTGGTAACGGCGCTCCACTTGCGCCCAGTCGATGACGTTGTAGAACGCCCCGATGTATTCAGGGCGGCGGTTCTGGTACTTCAGATAGTACGCGTGCTCCCAGACGTCCAGCCCGAGGATGGGTGTGTTGCCGTGCATCAACGGGCTGTCCTGGTTGCCGCTGCTTTCGACTACCAGTGTTTTCTGCGGGGTCACGCTGAGCCACGCCCAGCCACTGCCGAAGCGCGTCAAGGCGGCCTTGGTAAAGGCGTCCTTGAACGCCTCGAACCCGCCCAGCTGTGCAGTGATCGCCTGGGCCAGCTCGCCTTCAGGTTCACCGCCGCCCTGTGGCGACATCACGGTCCAGAACAGGCTGTGGTTGGCGTGGCCGCCGCCATGGTTGGTCACCGCGCCGCGCAGGTTTTCGGGCAAGCTCGCTACCGCTGCCACCAGTTTCTCCACCGGCCACTCTGCCCACTGCGTTCCCTCGACGGCGGCGTTAAGGCCGTTGACGTAGGTCTGGTGGTGCTTGGTGTGGTGAATTTCCATGGTCTGCGTGTCGATGTGCGGTTCCAGCGCGGCGTAGGCGTAGGGCAGTGCAGGCAAGGTATGCGGCATGTCAGTGGATTCCGTAGGTCTGGTTATTGGGCGTTGCATCCGGCACCCGTGTGCTGGCCGGAGTGCTGTGGCGATTGAGCAAACGTTCGGTGCGGGGGTATTGCCCATACTCGGCAATGAAACTGAGCAATTCGCTGTAGGTGCGCGAACTGTGACGCAGCGCGGCGTCGCGCAGTGCCTGGGGCAGGCGCAGGTCCTGGCAGGCCTGCAGCAGCCGCTGGTGGGCGGCGCACAGGTAATCAGCACTCTCCTGCGGCTGGTTAAGCCGCAGGTGCAGGTCGGCCAGGTTGTGGTGCGCAACGACCAAGGCGGCTACTGCCTCGTCGGCGTCATGCCAGCGCTCGAACAGCACCTGGGCCAGGGCCAGGGCCTGCAGGTAATGTTCACGGGCATCGACCAGCTGTCCTTGCTCGAACAGCCGGTTGGCGGCTTGCGTGGTGCGTTTCCAGTGCTGCATGACGGGCCTCCAGGCGGTGACGCGAGTCAGATGCCGCCAGCGGTGAGTTTTTCCGGGTCGAGCAACGCCTGCAGCTGATCGCGGGACAGGTCTGTGTGCTCCAGCGCGACGTCGATGATGGGGCGCCCCTGCTTGTAGGCGGTTTTGGCAATTTCGGCAGCCTTGAGGTAACCAATGATCGGGTTGAGCGCGGTCACCAGAATCGGGTTGCGCGCCAGCGCTTCCTTGAGCTTGGCCTCGTTGACCTTGAAGGTGGCAATAGCCTTGTCCGCGAGCAACCTGCTCACATTGGCCATCAGCTCGATACTCTCCAGCAGGTTGCGTGCGATGACGGGCAGCATCACGTTCAACTCGAAGTTGCCGGACTGCCCGGCCACGGCGATGGTGGCGTCATTGCCGATGACTTGCGCCGCCACCATGGCCGTGGCCTCGGGAATGACCGGGTTGACCTTGCCAGGCATGATCGAAGAGCCGGGCTGCAACCCCTGCAGTTCGATTTCGCCCAACCCGGCCAGGGGCCCGGAGTTCATCCAGCGCAGGTCGTTGGCGATCTTCATCAATGCCACGGCAGTGGTCTTGAGCTGACCGGACAAAGCCACCGCTGTGTCCTGGGAGCCGATGAGGGCAAACAGGTTCTGCCCAGGGGTGAACGCCACGCCGGTCAGCGTGCTGAGCTGCTCGGCAAAGCTGGCGGCGAAGCGCGGGTGGGCGTTGATCCCGGTACCCACCGCCGTACCGCCCTGGGCCAGGGCCTGCAGGCTCGGCAAGGTGGCCTCGATATGCGCCTTGGCAGCATCGACCTGCGCGGCCCAGCCATCGAGTACCTGGCTCATGCGCACGGGCATGGCGTCCATCAGGTGGGTGCGGCCAGTCTTCACGAACTGATGCACCTGCTGGGACTTGTGCTCGATCACCTGCACCAGGTGGCTCAAGGCCGGCAACAGCTGCTCATGCAAGGCTAACGCCGCGCTGACGTGGATGGTAGTGGGGATGATGTCATTGCTGCTCTGGCCGCAGTTGACGTGATCGTTGGGGTTGACCGCCTCGCCCAGCACGCGAGTGGCCAAGGTGGCAATCACCTCATTGGCATTCATGTTGGAACTGGTGCCGGAGCCGGTCTGGAACACATCGACCGGAAAATGCCCGATGAAGTCTTCGGCCAGCAACTGCTCTACCGCCTTGACGATGGCTTGCCCCTGGGCGGCAGGCAGCTGCTCCAGCTCGATGTTGGCCTTGGCGGCAGCGGCCTTGGCCAGCAGCAGGGCACGAATGAACTGCACCGGCATACGTTGCCCGCTGACCGGAAAGTTGTCGACCGCGCGCTGGGTCTGGGCACCGTACAGGGCCTGGGCAGGCACCTGCAGTTCGCCCATGCTGTCGCGCTCGATTCGGGTATCACTCATCATCAAGTCCTTGCATCAGTTCTTCAGGAGAAATCGACGGCAACAGGCGGCAATTAGCCAGTTGCAGGGCATAGGGTTGCCAGCGCTGGTTCTGCTCCTGGCGGTCGAGGTTGCGCAGGTCCAGCAACGGGCGCCATGCCTGGTCCAGGCACAGGCATCGCCAGTGCCAGGGCAGCATGCGGTCACAGGCGGTATCGAGCAGCAGGCGGAAGGAAGTCAGCGCCACCGTCCATGGCGAGGTCTCGGTGCAACACACCAGGTAGCGGCCCTCGGCAAGGTAGTGCTCGATCAGGCGCGGCTCATCGGCTTCAAGCGCGCAACGGATGCGGCGGCTCAACCAGCGCCAGTTTTCCAGGTAGGGGAGTTCGCGTAGGACGGTATTCATGAACATCATCGCCGGGTGACTGGATAATGATATTCATTATTAATTGATAAATAGAATCAATTCAAGCGGGGTGTGGGGTTAAAAAAACCGGCGCTGGGCCGGTTCGGTGATGTGTAGCACAAAGGGCCGCACAGCGGCCCCAACAAAACGAGGGGCCGTTAACTGCCCGCTACCGTCATCCGCTCGATCAACACCGAGCCTGTATGAATATTGCTGCGCGTTTCAAGATCGCTGCCGATGGCGACAATTTGCTGGAACATGTCCTTCATGTTGCCGGCAATGGTCACTTCTTGCACAGCGTGCTGAATTTCGCCATTTTCAACCCAGAAGCCCGCAGCGCCGCGGGAGTAATCGCCGGTTACCATGTTCAGGCCATGCCCCATCAGCTCGGTTACTAGCAAGCCACGCCCCATGCGCCGGATCAGGGCCGCCTGGTCTTCTTCACCATGGGTAACGAACAGGTTGTGCACGCCACCCGAGTTGGCGGTGCTCGGCAGCCCCAGCTTGCGGCCGGAATAGGTGCCCAGCAGGTAGGACACCAGCTCGCCTTTGTCGACAAATGGCTTGGCATACGTGGCCAGGCCGTCGCCATCGAATGCGGCACTGCCCAATGCCCGGGGAATGTGCGGCCGCTCATCCAGGGTCAGCCAGGACGGGAACAGGCGCTGGCCCAGCGCCCCTTCGAGGAATGACGACTTGCGGTACAGGTTGCCGCCTGAAACTGCTGCCAGGAAGCTGCCGAACAGCCCGCCCGCCAACTCTGCCGAGAACAGCACCGGCACCTCGCAGGTGGGCACCGGGCGCGCGCCCAGGCGGCTGGCCGCACGCTGGGCAGCGCGCACGCCAATGCTGCGCGGGTCTGCCAGCAGGTTGCCTTGACGGTTGACGTCGTACCAGTAGTCACGCTGCATCTGGCCATCGCCTTCAGCGATCATCACGCAGCTCAGGCTATGCCGGGTGGAGGCATAGCTGCCGACGAAGCCATGGCTGTTGCCGTACACACGGCAGCCCTGGTGAGTATTGAGGGTGGTGCCGTCGGCATTGAGGATACGGGGGTCGGCATCGAACGCGGCTGCCTCACAGGCAAGGGCCATCTCGATGGCCCGCTCGGGTTCCAGATTCCAGTCGTGATAGAGGTCCAGGTCTGGGATGTCGCGCGCCATCAATGCGGCATCTGCCAGGCCCGAACACGCGTCTTCGGAGGTGTGTTTGGCAATGGCCAGGGCCGCCGCAACGGTTTCCCTGATCGCGTCGGGGCCGCTGGCCGATGTGCTGGCCGACCCCTTGCGCTGGCCCACATACAAGGTGATGCCAAAGCCCTGATCGCGGTTGAACTCGACGGTTTCAACTTCCCGCTGGCGTACTGTGGTGGACAGGCCCTGTTCCAGCGACACAGCCACTTCGCAAGCGCTGGCGCCCTGGCGGCGTGCCTCGGCGATTATCGCCTCAACCTGCTCCTGCAATGCTGGCAGGTCTTTCGGACCTACGCTCTGGACTGCACTCATGGTGATCTCCACTCAAATTCTGCATTCACCGGGGGGTCAATCTACGACCGGGCCGGACAAGCGGCCCCCGGGTGGTTATCATGGCGGCAATTTTCAGGCCTTGTACGAAAAGTGCCTACGTGGCGACTTTTCATAAATACCCAAGCGGACTGCCCCCATGGTTGATTCAAACGACGACGCCTTCGACGGCGAAAAAAGCAAAACCCAGATCAAGCGTGAACTGCACGCGCTGGTCGAACTTGGCGAACGCCTCACAACCCTCAAAGCCGACACGCTGGCCCGCCTGCCGCTCACCGACGAGCTGCGCAAGGCCCTGGCCGAGGCCAGCAAACACACCGCTCACGGCGCCCGCAAACGGCATATGTCGTTCGTCGGCAAATTGATGCGGGTACAGGACCTGGATGCCATCCAGGCGCTGCTCGAACAGATGGACAGCTCCACGCGCCAGTACAACGAACGCTTCCACGGCCTTGAGCGCTGGCGCGACCGGTTGATCGATGGCAATGACGAAGACCTTGAGCGCTTCGTCAACGAATACCCTGATACCGACCGCCAGCAGCTGCGATCGCTGGTGCGCCATGCCCAGCACGAGAAGGCACGTAACAAACCACCGGCTGCATCGCGCAAGGTATTCAAGTACATCCGCGACCTCGACGAGCTGCAGCGCGGCTTGCGCTGACCCTCCAGGCGGCCGCTGCACCAGCCTTGGTGCCAGCGGCCGCCCCCGGCCCGCCGCCGGCGGGCGTAATCACCCGCCGGGACCACCCCCGGTGATTG